>DAOVVL010000101.1 GCA_030637205.1 Thalassospiraceae bacterium
GATCTGGCGACGCGCACAATTCGCCAACTCACCAAACACACCGCCATTGATACCGGGCCAAGTTATTCACCGGATAGTTCCAAAATCGTTTTTGAATCTGACCGCAGCGGCGCTCAGCAACTCTATATTATGAAGTCTTCAGGGGGCAACGCGAAGCGACTAAGCTTTGGCCCAAGACGCGCCCGTTATGCCACCCCGGTGTGGTCACCGCGCGGTGACTGGATTGCCTTTACCCGTATTTACAATGGCCAGACCGCTATTGGACTGATGCGCACCGATGGTACCGGCGAGCGGATCTTGGCCCAATCGGGCCCTCGGGGCGATTGGGTGGAAGGCCCGACCTGGGCGCCCAATGGCCGGGTTTTGATGTTTTTCCGCCAAGAAAAGGCGGATCGCCAAGGAAAAGGTGGCAAAACCCGGATGTTTACCATCGATATCACTGGCCAGAATGAACGCGAAGTGGTGACCCCGGTAGATGCCTCTGATCCGGCGTGGTCGCCCTTGAATCCGTGACGGACCTACTTGAAAGCGAAAAATTCCATAAGTGGCAGAACCCCTTGAAAACTCTAGGGGGCTGTCATATAGTCCCAAAACGAAAAAGAATAATAATTACAAGTGTCAGCCTAGAGTTATGAGAAATTTGGTACCATTTCCTTCCACTCAACAGAGGAATCGAGTAACCAAGTATCCGGTTTGAAAACGAACGCTCCAGCGAATGGGAGATTTATATGCGTCTCAAAATATTGAGTGTTATCGTAGCGGCAAGTTTTGCTGCTGCATGTGCGGCGGCTCCCGGTGGGGAAACCGCTTCAACTGAGTCTGAAGCTATTTCGGGTCCGGCTTATGAGGCGGGCAGCCAGCAAGACTTGGCCGTCAACGTGGGCGATCGTGTCCACTTTGCTTTTGACAAGTACGACCTGACCGATCAGGCACGCGAAACTTTGCAGCAACAAGCTGCATGGCTTGCAACCTATTCAGGCGCAAAGATCATCGTTGAAGGTCATTGTGATGAGCGCGGCACCCGTGAGTACAACCTCGCCCTTGGCGAACGTCGTGCGACAGCGACTGCCAACTACCTGATGGCGCAAGGCGTTGCTAAAGATCGTATCCAGATCATATCGTATGGTAAGGAACGTCCGGAAGATCCGGCTTCCAACGAACGGGCCTGGGCCAAGAATCGCCGTTCCGTGACCGTCATTAAATAAGACGCTCAAGGGAATGGTTCTGGCTCTCTTTGAGGGCCAAGGTTCAAACGGGGCGCTCTACCGGACCGGGTCAACCGGGTTGGTGGGGCGCCCCGAACTTTGTTAAAAGCCTCGAATCCATGCGCTGAAAAGCGGCGATCTGCTTTGGTGGCCCCCGCGCGCTCAGCAGTTTCCTCGGGGGTTTGCCCTATTTTTGCCGGAATATCAGGCCAAGGTGTGCCAAATGCGAAACAATTCAAACCTGCCTTTGCGGCATCAAGACCGACCTGAAACCATGTGCGCACAACCGCGCATGCGCCACCGCGCGGGCGTGGTCGTACTGGCGGCGTGTTTTGCTGCCTTTTTTGTCACCGGGGTTCAGGCGCAAGATGCAGGCACGGTTGAACTTTCAGATCGCCTTGAGCGCCTTGAACGCGACATCCAGACCCTGAACCGCCAGATCAGTATGCAAGGCGTGAACCCGGGTGTTGCTGCCCCATCGACTTCACCGCCCCAGCTTTTACAGCCGGGCCAGCCTGTGATTGGGGCCGCGCCCCAAGTGGCCCCCCAACTGCGCACCCCAACGCCATCGACAACGACTTCAATGGTGGCCCAGCCCGACCTTCCGGAAGGTACGATTGACCGCTTGATGGTTCAGTTATCGAATCTGGAACAGGAAGTACGCGGCATTACCAATTCAATGGAACGGGTGGATTACCGCATCGGGTTAATTGAAACGCGCCTCGATACGCTGGTGGGCGACATTGATTTCCGCCTGTCGCGGCTCGAAACCGGTGCAGCCGGTGGCCCAAGCACCCTTGCGGCACCCGGCCCGGCGTCGGTGCGCCCGACCGGACCCAACGATGGCACCATCACGCCGATCACCAGCTACAGCGCCAAAACGTCCGGCGCGCCCCAAGTGATGGGTTCCATCAGCAAAGACAAGTTAGATGCCTATATGGCAAACCAGGAACAGGTCGAAGGCGCTGTGGCGAATACCACAAATGCAGACGGCACACCCCAGGCGGCCGAAACCGTTGCCGCCGCCCCGGTGCCGGTAAAACCTGAGCTGAAATTCATTCCCGAAGGCACCGTTCAGGAACAATACAAACACGCGTTTAACCTGATGCGTCGCGCCAAGTATGTTGAAGCCGAACAGGCGTGGCAGGAATTCATTGTTGTGCGCGATGGCGAAAAGCTGGTTGAAAATGCCCGCTATTGGCTGGGTGAAACCTATTATGTGCAAAAACGTTTTCTGGAATCTGCGCAAGCCTTTTTGGCTTCGTATCAGGCTGCACCCGGTGGCGGCAAAGGGGCGGACTCGTTGTTCAAGCTTGGCAAGTCCATGTCCAACCTTGGCAAAAAAGACGAAGCCTGCGCGGCTTATTCCAAGTTGCGCAAGGAATTCACTGAACTTAGCGCCAACGTTAAACAAAACCTTGATCGTGAAACCAAATCGCTTAGCTGCATCTAGTCGCTTATCCTAAAAAATACGGGAATAAAGCCAGCGCCCATGACCAACGCCATCACCCCTTCACAATGCCAGCCTGTAAGTGCAGGTGACTTTGATGCGTGCATGGCACCGTTCAACTTAACGTCTGTTCCCTTGATTGCAGTTGCCGTTTCCGGCGGTGCCGACAGCATGGCGCTGATGGTGCTGGCGGACCGTTGGGCGCGCGCAACGGGCGGCAAAGCCATTGGCATCACCGTTGATCACGGCCTTCGTCAAGATGGTGCCGCTGAAGCGCAACAGGTGGGCGTTTGGCTAAATGCACGTGCCATTGAACATCACGTGCTTACATGGCAGCCAGACGAAAAAATCAAAAGCGCCGTGCAGGAACGCGCGCGCATTGCACGCTATCATCTGATGGCTGAATGGTGCGCCGCCAACGGGGTCCGCCACTTGTTGGTCGGCCATCATCTGGAAGATCAGGCCGAAACCTTTTTGATGCGCCTCGGCCATGGAAGTGGTCTTGACGGTCTGGCGGCCATGGCGCCCGTGCGCAATGCGTTTGACGGGTTCGAGCTTTCGCTGCTTCGCCCGTTGCTCAAGATTTCAAAAACGCGCCTGCGCCAGACCTTAAACGAACGGGGCCAGGTGTGGATTGAAGATCCTTCCAATATGAACCCGGCATTTGAGCGGGTCCGAACGCGCCGGCTTGTGGACCAGCTTTGCCGCCATGAAGGCATTTCGCCAGAACTTCTGGCGGGTGCCGCTTGTGGCGCCGGGGCGTTAAAGCGTGTGCTGGAAAGTGCCGTGGATGCTTTTTTAGCCGCTTATGAAGTGAAAGCAGGCAAGGGCGCATGTGAAATTGACCTCGGCGCGTTTTTGGCGCTGGACCCTGAATTACAGCGCCGCACGCTGGTGCGGCTGGTGGCTGGCATTGGCGGCGATAAATACCCGCCAGCGGCCTTGAAGATGTCCCGCTTGCTGGCGTGGGTCCGGGGCGAAAAGGCGGGCAGGGGCCGAACCCTTGGCCATTGCCGCATTTCGCGGGGCGCCAGGTTCCTGCACGTAAGCCCAGAGCAACCGCGCCAAAGGCCTGTGGCGCGCGCTATGGTTAAGAACATTACAGGCCAAAACCGGGGGGTTTTCCTTGTCGAAAACCCCGATATGCCTTACATCCTAAGGAACAGCCCAGACGAGAAACTGGCAGTTCAGCCCTTGCAGACAGGCCCCTAAGGCTTATCTCTTAATCATCTGGCTCCAATAAATTACTTTTAAGGAAATACATTGAATTTCAGCAGAAACATCCTGTTTTGGGTCGTCATTGGTTTGTTGTTGATGGCGTTGTTCAATCTGTTCCAGGGTGCCCAGCAGAGCACCGGACAGGCCCCGTTGGCATATTCCGAATTTTTGACCGCGGTTGATAGCGGCGAAATTCGCGATGTGACGATCAAGGGTGCCAACTCGGGCAGCAACATCGCCGGTCATTTCCGCGATGGGCGCAACTTCACCACCTTTGCCCCCGATGATCCGGGCCTGATCAAGCATCTGAGCGAACAGGATGTCCGTATTTCGGCGATGCAGTCTGATGAAGACACGCCGACGTTTCTCGGCATCCTGATTTCGTGGTTCCCGATGCTGTTGCTGATCGGTGTGTGGATTTTCTTCATGCGCCAGATGCAGGGCACCAGCGGCAAGGCGATGGGCTTTGGTAAATCCAAGGCAAAGTTGCTGACCGAAAAACAGGGCCGCGTCACCTTTGATGACGTTGCCGGCATTGATGAAGCCAAGCAGGAACTGGAAGAAGTGGTCGAGTTTTTGCGCGACCCGCACAAGTTTCAGCGCCTCGGCGGCCAGATCCCCAAAGGTGTGTTGCTGGTAGGCCCTCCGGGTACCGGTAAAACGTTGCTGGCGCGCGCCATTGCCGGTGAAGCCAATGTGCCGTTCTTCACCATCTCCGGTTCTGACTTCGTTGAAATGTTTGTCGGCGTCGGCGCATCGCGTGTGCGCGACATGTTCGAACAGGGCAAGAAAAATGCGCCCTGCATCATCTTCATTGATGAAATTGACGCCGTTGGCCGCCACCGTGGTGCGGGCCTTGGCGGCGGCAATGATGAACGCGAACAGACCTTGAACCAGTTGCTGGTGGAAATGGACGGGTTCGAGAGCAACGAAGGCGTGATCCTGATCGCAGCCACCAACCGTCCCGACGTGCTGGACCCGGCGCTGCTGCGTCCCGGCCGTTTTGATCGCCAGGTTACCGTGCCTAACCCCGATATTCTGGGCCGCGAGAAAATCCTCAAAGTCCATATGAGGAAAGTTCCGCTGGCACCCGATGTTGAACCCCGCGTCATTGCACGCGGCACCCCCGGTTTCTCTGGTGCCGATCTGGCCAACCTGGTGAACGAAGCCGCTTTGCTGGCTGCGCGTACCGGCAAGCGGGTGGTAACGCAGGCTGACTTCGAGGCCTCCAAAGACAAGGTCATGATGGGCACCGAGCGTCGCTCGATGGTGATGACGGATGAAGAAAAGAAGCTCACCGCGGTTCACGAAGCGGGCCACGCATTGGTTGGCATTTTCATGCCCAAGTGCGATCCGCTACACAAGGTGACGATCATTCCGCGCGGACGTGCGCTGGGATTGACCATGAACCTGCCGGAACGCGATCGCTATACGTACTCAAAGCTCGAGCTGGAATCCAAGCTGGCCATGATGTTTGGTGGCCGCATTGCCGAAGAACTGGTGTTTGGTGTAGAAAACGTCACCACCGGGGCCGGCAATGATATTCAGCAAGCCACCGGCATGGCCCGGCGCATGGTGACGGAATTTGGTTTTTCCGACATACTTGGACCGCTGCGCTACAACGATAACGAGGAAGAAGTCTTCCTTGGCCATTCGGTAACCCAGCACAAGAACGTTTCGGACGCCACCGCCAAACTGATCGACGAAGAGGTCCGCAGGCTGGTTGACGAGGCCGCTGGCCATTCCAGACGCATCCTGACCAAACACCGCGCAGATCTCGATACCGTGGCCGAAGCGTTGCTCGAATATGAAACGCTCACCGGTGCCGAAGTTGACGATCTGTTGGCGGGCAAGGGCATTCACCGTCCCGAAGACGATGATACGTCCACCGAAGGCGGGCGCAAGGCATCCGTGCCCAGCGCCGGTAAGGGCAAGGAAAGTACCGACAAAAGCAAGCCCAGTGGCGGGATCGGCGAACCGCAACCCGAATCCTGAACATGAGCTTGAACGTGTAACTGCACCGCCCCGCTGACCGGACTTAAACCGGCGGCGGGGCTTTGCTTTGGAGAACCCCGCGATGGCCCCAAGGAATAATGCCCCAAGCTTTGCCGGCATTTCGCTTGAACGCCCGATCATCATGGGCGTCGTGAATGCGACGCCGGATAGTTTTTCAGATGGTGGCGATGCGTTTAATTTTGAAGACGCGGTTGCGCGCGGGCGCATGCTGGCCGAACAGGGCGCGTTGATCATTGACGTTGGCGGTGAATCGACCCGCCCCGGTGCTGATCCGGTGTCTATTGCAGAAGAAATTGCCCGCACCCGTCCGGTGGTCGAACGCCTGGCTGGCGAGGGCCTCTCAGTTTCCATCGACACGCGCAACGCTGACGTCATGCAAGCCGCCCTGGATGTGGGTGCTACCATTATTAATGATGTTACGGCACTGACGTATGATGCCCGCGCGCTGGAAGTGGCGGCGGCGTGCAGCGCGTCGGTGGTGCTGATGCACATGCAGGGCCAGCCCGGCACCATGCAGGAAAACCCGGTTTACGAAAACGCAGCCCAAGACGTGTTGGCATACCTCAAGGACCGCATCGCGGCTTGCGAAAGCGCCGGCATTAAAAAGGACCGTATCGCGGTTGATCCCGGCATCGGCTTTGGCAAGACGGTGGCGCACAATCTGGAAATTCTGGGCCAGCTTGATCTGTATCAGGGACTGGATGTGCCTTTGTTGATCGGCGTGTCGCGCAAACGCTTTATTGAGGCGATTTCAGGCGAAACCGACCCTAAACGCCGCCTTCCCGGTTCCATCGCGGCGGCGCTGGCAGCGGTTGAAAAAGGCGCCCGGATCATACGGGTCCACGATGTGGCTGAGACCGCACAGGCGCTGGCGGTGTGGGAGGCCATCAAAAAAGGCGGCTAGCCTGCCGAAGTGAAAAAAACCGAAACAAAATTTTACGTTGATTTAAGCGTTTTTCGTTTAAAACGGGTGATAGCAAAGGCATTTCAAAGGTTGAACGAACCATGAGCACGAAGCTATTCGGCACCGACGGTATTCGCGGTACCGCCAACCAGCACCCCATGACCGCCATGACGGCAATGCTGGTGGGCCAGGCGGCTGC
>DAOVVL010000179.1 GCA_030637205.1 Thalassospiraceae bacterium
CGCCGGGTTATGCCGGTGTGGCCAACGAGCTGTTCTTCAGGGACAACACCATGATGTTGTTTGGCGATGCGAAAAAGATGACGGAACAAATCCTTCAGGCGCTCGGTCATTAACTCGGGCATTAATATGTGGCATTAAGCCCAAACGCGATCTAATCAAAAGACGGTTCCCTGAAAAGGGGGCCGTTTTTTTGTGCCCATCTATTGACGAGGCGGCCCTGGGCGTTCATGAAAACCTCATGATCAAGAAAAAAACTGTATATGTGTGCATCAACAAACGGGGCGGGCGGGCCTGCATCGGGCCGAAGTCGCGCGACGTGTTTCGCGCCTTGCACAAGCGCGCGAAAGAACGGGGCGGCGAAGTTGAAGTAGAGCGCATTGTTTGCATGGGCTACTGCAGCCAAGGCCCCAACGTCAAAATTCACGGCGGGCCGTTTTTCCACGAGGTGGCCCCCGATGACATCGATGTAATCCTTGATGAGGTTCTGTCGGGGAAGGATGCGCGTTCTTGAAATGAAAAATCCTAGCGCAACACGCGGTCCATATAGTCGCGGGACGCGCGTATGGACAGTCGCCTGGTTTTCTTGTTTTTGTACATGCTTTCGTCCGCCATGGAGAACAGGTGGTCCAGATCCACGCCGTCGTCTGGAAGAACGGCGCTGCCGACGCTGGCACCGGCTTTAATGATGGTGCCGTCGATGTTGTAAGGGGTATCGCTTAGCGCCTTTTCAATTTTCTTGCCGACCGTATAAATATGATTGGCTGAATTGGGCTTGATCAGGATGGCGGCAAACTCGTCGCCGCCAATGCGCGCGATCACGTCACTTGAGCGGGTTTCGTGGACAATGCGTTCGGATATTTGCTGCAAAAGCTTGTCACCGATCTTGTGGCCGTATTTGTCGTTAATGCCTTTGAAGCCGTCAACATCAATCACCAACAAGCCCAGTTTTTCGTTGTCTCGATCGGCGCGCTTGGCGGCTTGTTCCAGTTGGGCATCGAACAGGCCGCGGTTGCCAAGCCCGGTCAACGAATCGCGTAGTGCCTCTTTTTGCAGGCCCACTTCGCGGCGCTTTAAATACATGGAAAAGGCAATGCACTTTGCCAGCTCGAAACTGGTGAAGCGTTCCTTGATCAGGTAATCCATGGCGCCCAGCATCAGCGCCTCAAAGGCTGCTTCCTTGCTGGCGTGAGAGGTGAGGAAAATAAACGCGGTCAACGTGCTTGAGGTATGGATAGCTTTTAAAACCTGAATACCGGCAGCAGATGCGCCCAGATTGTAATCGAGAAAACACAGATCAAAATAGCTGGCGTGCAGGCGCGATAACGCGCTTTCGCCGTCGGTGACATGGTCAACCTCAACGTCCGCATCACAGCACGCTTTGATCATCGCCTTCAGCTGCGACGCATATTCCCGGTCACTTTCTGCAATCAATATTCGCATGGTGTATCTGGACCCAATCAATCCTAAATCAACTGTGATACCGCGGGGAGTGTACTCGCGAACGGGGCCACGCCGACACCCACTATCTGGACTAGTTCTGACCTTCACTCATTTGGGGGGGCGTGGGGGCAAAACCCCATAAAAAAACCCGCCACCTGATACAGGGTGCGGGCTTTTTAGTGAACTTGAACGCAGGGGTTCTAAAACCCTTCGCGTTCCAGGCGCTTGCGTTCCATCTTACGAGCACGCGATACGGCTTCAGCCTTTTCGCGGGCACGTTTTTCAGATGGCTTCTCGAAGTGCTTGCGAAGCTTGAGTTCACGGAAAATACCTTCCCGTTGCATCTTCTTCTTCAAGACCTTCAGCGCTTGGTCAACGTTGTTATCGCGGACGACAACTTGCACGTTTACCACTTCCTTTCAGGTTAGGGTTAAGCCCCGAAAACCTTGCTTTCGAGGCGTTTCGCCCCTTAAGCTAAGCCTCAAGGAACGGCGCGTTATTTAGCACATCGTTTCCCCCCTGCAAAGGCTTTTACGCCGGTTTTGGTGTGATGGCTGGTAAATAACCCCTTGAAGTTTAAGGATACAGGACTTTCATGGCTATTTTGAAGATCGCCCGCATGGGCCATCCGGTGCTGAGTGCGCCCGCGCACCCCGTTGAAGACCCCGAGGCGCCCGCTATTCGCGCCCTGGTGGCCGATATGATCGAAACCATGGATGATGCTGACGGGACCGGTCTGGCTGCCCCGCAGGTCCATGTGCCGCTCCGCGTGGTGGTCTTTTTTGTTGATCCCGAGCGCGATGCGCGCGAAGGCGGCGATGGCGAGGGGGTGGCGCTGACCGTGCTGATTAACCCGGAAATTGAGCTTTTGGGGGATGAAACCAAGGTCGACTGGGAAGGCTGCCTGTCGGTGCCGCAAATGATGGGCGAGGTCGAACGCCATACCCATATCAGATACCGGGCCACAGGCCTGGACGGAAAGCCCATTGAGCGCGACGCCCACGGCTTTCATGCGCGCGTGGTGCAACACGAATGTGACCATCTGGATGGAATCCTGTATCCTTCGCGGATCGGTGGGCAAGGCCGGTTCGGCTTTTCAGACGAAATCGTGCGCGCCATATCCGAAGAAAAGGCCCAAGCGGCTTATGATGCTGCTGGTGAAGACAGCGAAACTGAAAATCAAGAGGACGCCTGAACTTGGCCCGGTTAAAACCAACGCGAACAGACATGAAAGATGCCATCGTGCTGGCCGCCAGCCCCCATGTGGCGTTTGACGGCTGGGGCATCGATGCTCTGGGTCGCGGTGCGCTGGATGCGGGCTATGATCTTGATACGGCCAAACGCCTGTTCCCCGAAGGGGCGGTGGATGCGGTGGTTCATTTTGCCGACCTGTCTGATCGCGAAATGCTCAAAAGCCTTGCCGCGCTTGATCTGGACGAAATGCGCGTTCGCGATCGCATCATTGCGGGTGTTCGCTTGCGCCTTGAATTTCTGGCGCCCCATCGTGAAGCGGTGCGCAAGGGCTTAGGCGTGCTGGCCAACCCCCGTCATGGCTTGATCGTCATGCGCCTGACCCACAACACGGTCGATAACATCTGGCATGCGGCCGGCGACCGGTCGAGCGATTTCAACTGGTATACCAAACGCGGGCTGTTGGCCGCCGTATATGCGCCGACGGTTCTTTTCTGGCTCTCTGATGACAGCGAAAATTTTGCAGACACCTGGGATTTTCTGGCCCGGCGCATTGACGATGTGTTGAAAGTGCCGCCGTTGAAGGCCAAGCTGGTCAAGGCGCTGGAAGACCTGCCCAAACGCTTTGCAGCGTTCAAGCCCGCTAAAGGTCCACAGCAAAATCAGGAGCCCCCGCGCACATGAGCATTGTGATCAAAAGCCCACTTCAGGTACCCGCTGGCACGTTCACGCTGGCCGATCATTTTGCATCGTGTTCCAAACTGGGGCGTTACCTGACCATGTTTGATAGTGGCCGCTTTGTGATCTCGGACGATTTTTCAGCGCGCCGGATGCCCCGCGATGCAGTGGCGCTGGCGTCGATCTGTTCCAAAGACGAAGTCGTGGCGCGCGCCGCGCTCATGCCGCTGGGCCGCCTGGCCGCAGACCCCAAGCGCCGGGGCGCGTTTGAAGAACTGTTTATGCTCATCGAAGCGCAAGCCTTAAGCCCGCGCGTTCGCGCCGAAGCAGATGCGCTGTTGGAAGCCGGATTTCGCGAAGCGCGTATCCGCGAACTGGAAGCCCAGTTGCACGATGAACAAAACCCGGCGCGCACCCGCTATCGCGCGTTTCTGGAAACGGTGGCGCAATTGCTGGCGGGCAAAATTTCCCAAGGCTATTTTCTTGACGAATTTATGGATTTCACCACTTCGGTGGCGGGCAAGCTGGATTTCGGTATCTACAGCTTCTGTCTGGACCGCATTTTTTCAGCCGCCGCGATCCCGCTCAAGATCAAAAAGACGCTGGTGGTGGAAATCATGCGCTTTCCCGTGCTGATCCGGCGCGAATTGCTATCGAACGCGATAATCAATGTAGCCGCCGGGCCGGAACTGGCGGCGTTTGTGCGCCACGCCATGGCGCTGCATCTGGAAAAAGAACGGGTGCTGGAAGTCGAATTGCTTGAAGCGATCAAAATGAAACGCCTCAGCGTCGCAGATCTGGAAACGTCGCTGAAGGGTCGCAGCGCCATTACCATTCCCGGCACGGCTTAAATCACGATTTAATCTTTGGGATTACTGCCTTTGGGATACAGGCGGTTGACGTGGCCCATCTTGCGGCCCGGGCGCGGTTCACTTTTTCCGTACACATGCAGTTTGTTTTCCGGGTTATAGGTGATTTCCGCCCAATCGTTTACATCGTTGCCGATCAGGTTTTTCATTACCGTGTCTGAATGGCGTTCCGTGCTGCCCAGTTTCAGGCCGCACACCGCGCGGATGAACTGTTCGAACTGGCTGGTGGTGCAGCCGTCCTGGGTCCAGTGGCCGGAATTGTGCGGGCGCGGTGCAATTTCGTTCATCAACAAATCGCCGTCAGTGGTGATAAACATTTCCACCGCCAAAAGCCCGACAATGCCCAACACCTCGGCCATTTTTTCGGCCATGTCGATGGCGCGGGCGCGCAACACGTCGCTAATGGCTGCCGGCGCGATGGTGGTATCCAATATGCCGTTGACGTGGCGGTTTTCCACCACATCGAAACTTTCCATGAGCCCGTCGGGGCCGCGCGCGGTAATGACGGAAACTTCAAGTTCAAAATCAATGAAGCCTTCCAGGATGCCGACCTCGGCACCCAGCTTTTCCCATGCGCGGTCAAGATCATCGTCTGCACCGATGCGCACCTGTCCCTTGCCGTCATAACCCATACGCGTGGTTTTCAAAATGGCGGGAAG
>DAOVVL010000220.1 GCA_030637205.1 Thalassospiraceae bacterium
CCTTCAGGATCTTGGCGTAGTACGCGGTGTTTTCGCGCGATGTGTAGGCGTTGATGTGCCCGCCCACGGCTTCGATTTCTTCGGCCAGGCTTTTCGCCGTGCGGGTGTGGGTGCCCTTGAACGTCATGTGTTCCAGCACATGCGACACGCCACCCACGCTTGCGGCTTCGAACCGCGCGCCGGCTTCGACCCAGACACCCGCCGATACCGTCTCAACACTATTCATTTCAGCGGTGACGACACGAAGGCCGTTATCAAGTGTGGTAATGTTGACGTTGTCAGTCATGTTGATCAGAGTTTCCCGCGCGCGGTTAACGTGCTTTCAAGATACGCCTTCACCCCGGCCAGATCGTTGGCCAGCGTTTCGCTGCGTTCGGGGCGTTCAAGCAAATCAGATAGGTGCGCCGGCAGGTCCGGGTGTTGGCCGGATGCTTCCTTGACCGCATCGGGGAACTTGGCCGCGTGCGCGGTCGCCAACACCACCATCGGCGCGGCTTTATTGTTGCATGCACGTGCAGCGCCAAGGCCAATGGCCGAATGGGGGTCGAGCAGGATTTTGTTTTGTTCATACGTGGTGCGGATCAAATCGCGCGTCGCATCATCGTCAAAGCGCGCACCTTCAAAGATGGATTTCAGGTTATCCATGAAGTTCGCGTCCACCGCATAATTCCCGCTTTCCTTGAAGCCCTGCATGATGGCGGAAACTTTTTTACCGTCGCGCCCCGAAAGCTCGAACAGCAGGCGTTCAAAGTTCGATGATATTTCAATGTCCATGGACGGGCTGATGGTATGGACCACGCCGCGCGTTTCCATGCGCCCGCTTTCCAGAAAGCGGATCAGGATATCATTTGAATTTGAGCCGATGACCAGCTGCTCGACGGCTAAACCCATCTGGCGCGCGGCAAAGCCCGCGAAC
Source organism: Thalassospiraceae bacterium (assembly GCA_030637205.1). Classification (GTDB taxonomy): domain Bacteria; phylum Pseudomonadota; class Alphaproteobacteria; order Rhodospirillales; family Magnetovibrionaceae; genus DAOVVL01. The sequence goes on from DAOVVL010000220.1 coordinate 917, forward strand.
ACGTTGCCGAAGTTTCCGGTGGGAACCGCAAACGAAACTTTTTGGGTTCCGTCGCCGACTTTCAAGGCTGCCCAGAAGTAATAAACAATTTGGCCCAGTATGCGCGCCCAGTTGATCGAGTTCACAGCCGACAGATCGACCTTGTCGCGAAAGGCTTCATCATCAAACAATGCCTTGATGGTGTTCTGGCAATCATCGAACGTGCCTTTGAGCGCGATGTTGTGAACGTTATCTGACATTACGGTCGTCATCTGGCGGCGCTGCACTTCGGAAACTTTTCCTTCCGGGTGCAGGATAAAAATCTCAATCGCGTCGCGGTCGCGGCATGCCTCGATGGCGGCCGATCCGGTGTCGCCTGATGTTGCGCCGGCGATGGTGATGGATTGACCGCGTTTTTTCAAAATGTGATCGAACAGGCGACCGAGAAACTGCAACGCGTAATCCTTGAATGCCAAGGTCGGCCCGTGAAACAGTTCCAGCATGTATTCGCCGTCTGCCAGTTTTACCAGCGGCGCCACATCTGCATGATCGAAGCTTGCGTAGGTGTCGCGGGTGAGGGCGCTTAAATCCTGCTCGCTCAAGCAGCCTTCAACGAACGGCGCCATGACCTTTGCCGCCAACTCAGCGTATGTGAGGTCTTTCCATGAGCGGATTTCTTCGGGCGAAAACTCGGGCCACACTTTAGGCACATAAAGACCGCCATCGCGCGCCAGTCCGGTAAGCACGACATCGTCAAAATCCAGTTCCGGCGCTTGGCCGCGGGTGCTGATGTACTTCACAATCAAAATTGCCTAAAAGTGTTATCTAGGAGCCCCCTTATTAATGGGGGGCGGGACAAATGGCAACATCACGCGAGCGCCAAAGAGGCAGATTTTACGCATGACACTGGGCTTTATTACCGTTTTGCTGGTTTATCAGTTGATTGGCGAGGCCGTTTCGACGGCCTTTGATTTGCCGCTGCCCGGCCCGGTGCTGGGTATGGCGCTGTTATTTGTCAGCCTGGTGCTCAAGGGTAGCCTGCCAGATGGCATGAAAGTCACCGCACAGGGCATTTTGTCGCACCTGTCGCTGCTGTTTGTTCCCGCCGGCGTGGGTGTGATGATGCACCTGCACCTCATCAAGGACGAATGGCAGGCCATTTCGGTGGCGCTCATCGTCAGCACCGTTCTGACCATCGCCGTGACCGGCGCCGTCATGGTGGGCCTGACGCGGTTGACCGGCGATAGGCCGGGGCCTGAAGAGGTCAAACATGACTGAAGGCTTTTATGAAATCTGGGTCTATCTTTCGACCCAGCCGCTGTTGGGCCTGACGGTCACGTTGGTGGCTTATCAGGCCGGTATGTGGATTTACACCAAGGGCGGCCTGAACCCGCTGTTAAATCCGGTGCTGATCGCGGTGGTGATTTTGGTTGGATTGTTGATGCTGTCCGGCACGGACTACCAAACCTATTTCGATGGCGCCAAGTTTGTTCACTTCATGCTTGGCCCCGCTACGGTGGCGTTGGCGGTTCCGCTGTATGCACAATTTCAAAAAGTGCGCAGAACCTTTCCCGTCATATTGGTTTCCATTTTGGTGGGATCGGCGACCGCGACGATGAGCGCCGTGGGTGTTGCGTGGGCCCTTGGTGCCAGTCGTGAAACGTTATTGTCGTTGGCGCCAAAATCGGTAACTGCACCCATCGCCATGGGTATCGCCGATGCGGTGGGCGGCGTTCCGTCTTTGACCGCGGTGTTGGTGATCCTGACCGGGATTATCGGCGCGGTGCTGGGGCCGGGGGTGCTTGATCTTATTCGCATCAAGGACTGGCGCGCACGCGGCATTGCCGGCGGCACGGCGGCGCACGGCATCGGAACCGCACGGGCATTGCAAGTCAGCGAAGTCGCCGGTGCGTTTTCCAGCCTCGCCATGGGACTGAACGGACTGGCGACCGCGATCTTGCTGCCGATAATTCTGGGCTGGCTGTTTTAAGCTTTAAGGTAACGCCGTTTGAGATGGCCTTTGAACACGTCCGCGTTCAGTGCTTCGCCGGTGGCTTGCTTGATGATCTCGGGCGTTGAGATGTGTGACGCCTTGCCATGCACGTTTTCGCGCAGCCAGTTCATCAGCGGGGCAAAGTCACCCTTGGCAATTGCGGGCAAAATATTTTGATCAGCCTTGGTGGCGGCATTAAATAATTGCGCCGCCGTCATGGCGCCCAGCGTATAGGTCGGGAAGTATCCCCACGCCCCGTCGTACCAGTGAATATCCTGCAAGCAGCCTTCGCGGTCCGATGGCGGCGTGACGCCTAACAATTTCTTCAAACCTTCATTCCATGCACCGGGCAGGTCAGCCATTTGCAAATCGCCTGCAATGGCGGCTTTTTCCAGTTGGTAACGCAAGATTACATGCGCCGGATAGGTGACTTCATCGGCATCGACGCGGATGAAGCCTTTTTCAACGCGGGTGTATAGCCGCGTGAGGTTTTCCGCGTCCCACGCAACGCCAGACCCGCCAAACGTTTTGCGCATCAGCGGCGCTGCAAATTCAAGAAATTCATTTGATCGGCACGCCTGCATTTCGATCAGCAATGAATGACATTCGTGGGTGAGCACCGGAAGCAGGTGTCCGACCGGCTGGCTGCGCCAATGTTTGGGCAAGCCTTGTTCATATAAGGCATGGCCGGTTTCGTGCAGCACGCCCATCAGCGACGATGTGAAATCAGCTTCGTCATAGCGCGTGGTCAGGCGCACATCATCGTTGGTGCCGCCGCAAAAAGGATGGTGGCTGACATCTAACCGCCCGTGGTTGAAATCAAATCCCAGCGTTTTCATGCACGCCAGGCCCAATTCGCGCTGGCCATCAACCGGGAAGGGGCCGGTGGGCATTTGGGCCTCAGGCGCGCTTTTCTGCTGGCTCAGCACATCATCGGTAAAGTCCGGCAGGAAGGCCGCCAGATCGTCAAAAATGGGGTCGATGTCGGCGCTGCGCCCGCCCGGCTCATAGGCATCCAGCAAAGCATCGTAAGGCGCGACACCCAGATGCTGGGCCTTGGCCGCGGCCACTTCGCGGCTTAAGGAGAGCACTTCTTCAAGTTCTGCCAGCACCGATTTGAAATCGGCTTCTGCGCGGGCCACGCGCCACGTGGTTTCGCATTTGGACGACGCGTGCGAAAGCGCCTCAACCAGCGAACTGTCCAGCGCCGCCTGATGCACCCAGCCGCGACGCATTTCAGCTAAGTTTGCCTGCTGCCAGGTATCTAAGGATGTGTCGGCTTCGGCGCC
>DAOVVL010000350.1 GCA_030637205.1 Thalassospiraceae bacterium
ATGCCCGATGCCATCATTGCCGCAACGCGTTCAAGCGTTTCAGCGGGAATTCGTGAAAGCAGGTTATTGGCGCAACTATCATATTCCTGACGTGTAACCGGCACCGGGTTTATCAAAAGCCCTTCTGTCAGTGATTTGAGACTTGCATTACCGGGGCCTGCGAGTGCTGAAATGGCCACCAGCGTGCCCCATGAATGTGCGACAAGCCCAAAATCCTGCCCCGATGACAGCGATTGCACCAGAGCGCAAAAATGCTTCACGGTTCCGGCAAATGATGGTCCGCTGGTTGGTGCAGGCGTGCGCCCACAACCCGGCTGGTCATAGAACACAAGCGTTCTGGTTTTTGCCACGAAAGACAGATTGTCATACAGGTAGCGATAATCGAAACCTGGACCACCGTGGATGACAAAAAGAAGCGGGCCCTGACCTGTTGTTTTCACAAAAGTCGGACCCTCATGGGTTTCGACCATTCCCTCCCACGGTGATTCGATCATCGCATCAATCGTCATCACTTAATATCCGCTTTCGGTTGTTTTGGGGAAATGGTGCGCCCGACAGGACTCGAACCTGTAACCGCCGGATTAGAAATCCGGTGCTCTATCCAGTTGAGCTACGGGCGCGGATTTCGGAATTTTTCGACCGGGTTATCTGATCCGGTTAAACGCAAAACGATCCGAATAGTTCTTGAGGATGCGTTTAGGCGTGTGCGGGTCGATGACATCTGCCGCAATGGAATTTTCACGGGCGTAAGCCTCAGCCGCCTCGACGCTATCAAAGCGCATGCTCAGCTGCTGGCGGGTATCGCCCGAACCGGCCCAACCCATCAACGGGTCCAGTGCCTGGCCCGCGGTAGGTTCGAATTCCAACACCCAGCTTTTGGTGCGGGCTTTGCCCGATTGCATGGCATTTTTGGCGGGGCGATAGATGCGCGCGCGTGGCATGGGTGTGAACCTCCTGAAAGTGCGTTTGGTGACACAACATACACGATTTCGCCCGCTCGGCTCAATAAAAGTGGCCCGTGGCCCAATGGTCTTCAAGTTCCCAAAGCCGGAAAAATGTGCTTATGATTAACGCCTTCGCGCTAGCAACGCCCTTGAATGAAAGTGATGGCACCAATGACGGCGGCAAAATCCCTGATCGTGTTAGCCCACGCATCCATGAACGACCCGCTGGTCAAGCTGATGAAGAAAAATCGTGAGATTTTCGAATCTTATCGCCTGCTCTCGACCAAAGAAACCGGGGCCATCATCGAAAAAGAGCTGGGCCTTGAGGTTTCGGCCCTGCATTCCATTGAACAGGGCGGTGAAATCCACCTATGCGGGCTGGTTTGCACCACCGGCGTGGTGCGCGCGGTGTTCTTTTTGCGCGATCCCCTTGCTGAAAGTGCGCGTGAGCCTGACATCGCCCCCTTCTATCGGGCGTGCGATCTGAACAAGGTTCCGCTGGCGACCAACGTGGTCGGCGCGGCGGCGCTGCTGCACTGGCTGGGGCGCAAGGCCTGAGCTATTTTCAGGGTGCCGCCTTCCTCAGAATTCCCCCATTTTCCCCGAATTGACATATATCAAAGTCCTATGCTTGCACTTCTTCTAATATAAGCCTCAGTGAAGTAGTTAATTCGTCAATGCTTAGCTGAGGAGCAATTCGATGAAACATAGATATCTCGCGTCCGTTTTGGGCGCCCTCGCCCTTTCCATCGCAGCCTCACCCGCCCTTGCATCCGGCGACGCCGAAGCAGGTGCCGGTGTTTTCAAGAAAAGATGCATGGCGTGCCATTCAACCGAGGCCGGAAAAAATAAAACCGGTCCGTCGCTGGCTGGCATTATCGGCAAGCAGGCCGCCACGGCGGATTTTGCCAAATACAAAGGCCTGAAAGGTTCCAGCGTGGTCTGGGATGAAGATAATCTTGATGAATTTTTGGCCAACCCCAAAAAATTCGTCGGCGCAAAAACCATGGCCTACAAATTGAAAAAAGAAAATGAACGTGCGGACGTGATCGCATACCTGAAGTCGCTTCAATAAATCCGCTTCACAGCTTTTCCGGGTTTCACCAGCGTTAGTCAGGAATAAGATCACCATGTCCCAACCAAGTCCTAAAGCCCACCTTGTGCGTCTGGCAGCCGTTCTCTGCCTAGCCCTGGTGGGTTTTCTTTTCATCAAGGCATTAGTCACCCCCGATAGCTGGAATTACGAAGACTGGTACCGGGACGATGCACTTGCGTTAAACGCCAGTTATGACGTGGTGTATGGCGGCAATGCGTCCTGCGAGACGTGCCACGAAGACGTCAACGCAGAAATGGCCGAGTTTAAACATCAGGCCCTTTCGTGTGAATCGTGTCACGGCCCATTGGGTGATCACGCAAAAGACGGCGCCAAATTCGCCGATGCCTTTGTTGATGATGAAACAACATGGCAATGCCTGAATTGCCACGAAGAACGCGTCAACAAACCCGAAGCGTTCCCGCAGTTCAGAAAAACGACCAACGAAAACCACCGCGACATG
>DAOVVL010000174.1 GCA_030637205.1 Thalassospiraceae bacterium
GATGAATGCATCGATTGCGGTGTGTGCGAACCGGAATGCCCGGCTGAGGCCATTTTGCCCGATACCGAGGCAAATCTCGACAAATGGCTGGAAATAAACGCCAAATTCGCCGAGATTTGGCCCAACATCACCCGCAAAGGGCCGGTTCCAGCCGATTCCAAGGATTGGGACGGCAAACCGGACAAAGCCAAGCTGCTGAGCGAAAAGCCCGGCGAAGGCACCTGATTTTTTAAAACCCGATTAATCCCCGGTTTTCAGCGCCTTTTTGCAACGGCGTCTTCGTGGGTGCCACCGCGCAGCGGGCCGGGGTAGGATTTGCCCCTTTTTTGTGTTATACTCCGTGACGAAGCTGATCCAGAGGGTCGGCTTCTGGCGCGAGTGGGCCGTTTTTAGGTCAGTTTACAGGCCTTGGGCACCACCACAGCCTCGGAAACACCGGGCAAGCCTGACATCCAAATCTGCCGCAAGGGCTGCGGCGGAGGGCTTTTTTTGACCCGGAGGACGGCAAAGCGTGCCTAAGTTTTTTGTGACAACGGTGAACGGAAACAAAATGACGAAAGCCAAAAAATCTACCGAGAACCTTCAGTTCAGTGAAGGTGATTTTGTTGTCTACCCGACCCACGGTGTGGGCCAGGTGATCGGCGTTGAACGCCAGGAAGTGGCGGGCCACAAGCTGCGCCTGTTTGTGATCGAGTTTGAAAGCGAACGCATGACACTTCGCGTACCGATCGAAAAAGCCGAACCTTCGGGCTTGCGCAAACTGAGCTCGAAGAAAATTATGGAAACGGCACTTACCACATTGAAAGGCCGCGCACGCGTCAAGCGCACCATGTGGAGCCGCCGCGCCCAGGAATACGAAGCCAAGATCAATTCGGGCGATCCGGTTGCCATCGCCGAAGTGGTCCGCGACCTGCACCGTCGTGCCGACCAACCCGACCAGTCGTTCAGCGAACGCCAGATCTATGAAGAAGCAATTGATCGTCTGGCAAGCGAAGTTGCGGCAGTGGAAAAGACCGACATGGAAAGAGCAACCGAAAAGCTTGAAAAGCTGTTGCTGAAACTTCCCTGATCGCATCCAACTATATTTTTTAAAAAACGGTCGGATAAATTTCCGGCCGTTTTTTTGCGCCTATTCCGAAATCAGCTTGATGGTCTCGCCCACTTGCAACGCATCGTTTGGCGCAATTGCATTAAGGGCCTCAAACCATTCGGCGCGAAACCGGGTCATGGGTAATTTTTCAGCCAGTGTTTTGGCGCTATCGCCGGCTTGAATTGTATGAAGACGTATCCGGTAAGGTTTGGCATCTGCGATTTCTGCTTCGCTTAAACGCGTAAAACTATACGTGGTATGGCGAAACGGAATGTTCAGCGCGCTGGTTAATTGCGGGGTGCTTATAAACAACAGGCGAAAAACCTGATTTCCCTCACCCTGAATGGCAACCAGCCGCAAATCGCGGCGTCCATTTTGCGTGTTGATAGCCCCCACCGCGGTAACCGCATCCATCGCGTTGATCCGAATGCGTTCAACGTTGTTTAATCGCACGCCCTTGGCCCAGATGCGTTGAACATAATCTTTCAGGCCGGTCGCTTTGCGAACTTCCTCAGGCGACGCCATATCAAATATGATGGCCGCATCATCGCCCTTTTTTGCGACCACTTTGGTCGGCATATTGATCAGCACAAAACCCGTCGGCACTTCAAAGCGAATTCCCAGTCCGGGATGAATAAACGCCGAATCACGCACCAGCCCTTGTTCCAGATCATCGCCAAAGATCATGCCGTTTATGGTGTTTAGATATTCTTCCCCACCCAACCGCTTTGCAGACACCCCGTCTTCAGCGGCAAGGCTCACGGCCTGCTCAATTCGTTCGGCGGTGCGTGGATGTGTGGCCATGATGTTGGCGCGTTCCGCTGCATTTTCATCACCCGCCATCAAGCCTTCGATGCGTTGATGAACGCGCAGTTTTTCAAAAAAGGTCGTCATGCCATCGGGGCTGTAACCGGCGCGGGTCATGTAACGCACCCCCAGCATGTCCGATTCCATTTCCTGATCGCGGGAATAACTTTGCAGCGCCATCTGTGCGCCAAGGGCCGCCATGTTGCCCGCACCTGACGGAATGCCGGCAGCCTGGCCAAGGGCGCCCAATACCCGCAAACCCAGCGATGTCGCCATGGTGGTGCTGTAACGCTGCGCCGTATGGCGCGCGGTCACATGGCCAATTTCGTGCGATAGCACACCTGCGACTTCGGCTTCATTGCTCGCCAGCACCATCAAGCCGCGGGTGATATAAACGTACCCACCGGGCAGCGCAAAAGCATTGACCTTGGAATCATTTAACACCGTAAAGGTCCATGTAATTCCCGGCATTTCAGAATGTTGCGACAGGCGCGCGCCCAGTCCCGCAACATAGGCGCCGGTTTCCACATCGCCATAAACCCCGCCAAACGACTTGATAATTTTGGGATGTTCTTCGGCGCCAATTTCCTTTTCGCGTTCCGGCGACATGAAGGCGGTAAAGCTCTGCTCACCGGTGGCAGGGTTGGTCGAACACGCACCCAGCGCCAAAACGGCTGGAATGAAAAGCAACGCCAAAAGTCTGTTGAGGTTTTTGTGCATTTTCAAAATATAACCAGACCGGGCTCACCTGTCACGAACCTAGCCGTAAAATAAACAAGGCTAGTTCACAATTTCAATGCGTTCAGGGTGATCCACATCTATCAATGGCCCGTTTCGTCCCTTGACCCAGCCGCGCACCCGCAGCCACTTACCGCGCCATGTCAGTGGATCAATGCCGCCTTGTTCAAATATTTTTAGCGCCCCCGCGCTCAGCAGCACCGTAAAATCGGTGCGCCACACCGGGCCAAAATTCAGGTAAATGCGTTTGCCCACCTTTGCCGCGTTCATCACCAGACCTTCAACCAGCTGAAAGGTATCGATGTCGTGGCCGACATTGTTCACGTTGCGCACGGCATAAAAATCATTTGCCCAAATACCCAGCCGGGCTTCGCGCGCGACCGCTTCAAACGCCAATAACGGTTCGGCCAATGCGCGGTTATCGGCAAACGTGTAAACCCGCGCCAGACCGTTTTCAAGCATGTGTTGCTGGGCCCACACAGAAGGTGTTCCGTCCGTGCCATCCACTACCATGTGTGCCAACGTGCGCCCGTGTCGATCCACCGCCGTGGTGGCGGTATATAGCGACGCCCCCCGATCCAGACCGATGGCTTCAAGCTCCCGCTTGGCGATCTCGCTTAATGGCCATGATTTGAAACCGGGACGCCCCAGCGCAAGCTTCGGCGCCTGAATGCCCACCAGGCGCACTTCGCGGCGGTCTGACAGCACCACCGTGTCGCCATCAACCACGCGCACCACATCGGCACTGCCCGCCGAATTCAGGATTTGAGGCAGGCTTTCGGGGCCGACCTCGCCATTGGCTTGAAACGCCCCCAGCGCCCACAGGCCAAGCGCAAAGACAGGTAAATAAAAAGGGCGGATATTAAGCATGTTATTGACGATCTTTGAAAATCACTGACTATATAAAGAGATCAAACCATAATGGTTGAGCAAGCCCGCAAAGACAAATAAACCAACTGGAACCCCAGGGTCCGATGGATAGCCAGCAAAGCACCGACCTGTACCCCCCCATTGCGCCGTATGAAAAGGCCATGGTGGACGTGGGCGATGGCCACAGCCTGTATTATGAAGTATCCGGAAACCCCGATGGCGTGGCCGTGGTGTTTTTGCACGGCGGACCGGGGGCTGGAACCAATCCAACGGCGCGCCGATTTTTCGACCCCGCGCATTACAAGGCCGTGTTGTTCGATCAACGCGGTGCCGGGCGCTCAACCCCCAAAGCCGCGACTAATGCCAACACCACATGGCATCTGGTAAATGATCTGGAAGTGCTGCGCGCCAAACTGGGCATTGATAGGTGGCTGGTGTTTGGCGGATCGTGGGGCGCGACGCTGGCGCTGGCGTATGGGCAAAGCCACCCGGACCGCTGTTTGGGATTTATATTGCGCGGAATTTTTCTCGGCGAAGCGGCCGAGCTGGACTGGTTCCTGCATTCCATGAAAACGTTTTTTCCCGGTGCCGGGCGGGATTTCGAAGCCCACGTCGGTAACGTTGCGCCCCAACATTTGATGCAGACCTATCACCAGCGCCTCAACGATGCGGACCCGGCGGTCCACATGGCGGCAGCGCGCGCGTGGGCGCGATATGAAAATGCGTGCTCGACCTTGTTGCCAACCCGAACGCCCCCCGATGGCACCACGTTCGATGCTTACGCGTTGGCACTGGCGCGCATCGAAGCGCATTATTTTATCAACAACATGTTTCTTGAGCCCGGCCAATTGATGGACGCGATGGACCGGATCGCACATTTGCCGGCGATTTTGGTGCAGGGGCAATACGATGTCATCTGCCCGCCGCACACCGCCCAGCGCCTGCACGACGCGTGGCCCGGATCACGCCTTGAGATGATTTCCGATGCCGGGCATTCCGCCATGGAGCCCTCAATCCGGCGCGCTTTGATCGCGGCGGCGGATACTTTTCGCGATCTGGGCTGATAATTGGCCAAATAGGGCCATTTTTCCTCAAACCCTTTGATATTTGGCGCATTTTCCCTAGAATGCCGAAATCGAACCAAGCATTTAGCCGACGATAAAAGGAACCCAACCATGGCCAACGGTCTCAATACACACGCGATCAAACCGCTGAGCATTGCGGCCATTGCCTTGGGCCTTTGCCTGAACGCCATGGTGGCCACACCGGCGCAGGCTGATGATCCGGCATTTCTGAGCATCGCCGGCGGCAGTTATGACTGGAACCGCCAGAAAGATCAGGGCACGGAATTTCGCATCGAATACCGCCACGATGAAAAGTGGTTTGGCGCGCTGAAACCTTTTGTTGCGGCTGC
>DAOVVL010000290.1 GCA_030637205.1 Thalassospiraceae bacterium
TCTTAATCTGGCGCCGAGGCCGCGCCCGCCGCATTATCCGCCATGCAAAGAACCACCCGGCTGATTCTTTAACCGATATTAGGCATGAGGGGTTTTGAAATTGAAAACTTATTATATGCACACGATAGACGATAGACCTGCCTCCTATTTCTCCGGAAACGGTATTTGCCATATGGACTTTTATGGCAAACCGAATCCGCTTGCAGCATCCCTGAAACAAATCAGGCGCGAACAAAAGGCCACCGTCCAGCATCGGCATGGCTTAGGTCTGAAAGATGATGAAACCAAATACGGGTATCGGCGCGTGTGCCTGCCAGTTGAGAGCTAAGGCTACCCTATGTCCATCCCCGCGAACCGCGTTGAAGAATTAAACCGCACCATTGGGCAAGAAGAAAAGACGCTCGATGCATTGCTGGAAAGAAATGACAAGGCACGCAAGGCGGGGGGCGAAGATCCAGATATCTTGCTTATGATTTCTCTCTGCCAAACCGCGATCGAAGAATCCCAACTTGAACTCAAACTGATAGGCGAAGCGAATTATGCAGGCCGAGATGATTAAGGACTTCCGCCCAGGCCCCGATTCCGATCAGGAGCGCGCGCTGGAAAGCGTATCAGCCTTGAGGCAGAACAACCGCGATCAGGCTGGAACCTTGGCCATGATGTCCGGGCTTAATGCGGCCCTATCTGGCAATGATGATTGCCCCGCTATATTGGCTCAGCATGCGTTCTTGGCTTCCCGGTGGTCCGATGGGCATGGATACGGCTTAAACGGCACAGGTGGGCCAAATCTGGAACCTGTCGCCCCAGAAAAACCCGCACAGTACGCATGGCAGAGGTATTGCTGATGAACAATGAAATGAACCACGAAGACGGCAAGGACGCAGAGGTTGACGCCAAAAGTATGTTTTCTTTGGCGATCGACCTTTTGGCGGGGAAAGAACCTCTTTCTGAGGATGCCATAAAATGGGTCAAAGTTACCGAGAAAACTATCAAACACATCATTGAAAATCAGGAGAAAGAAATTGAACGCTAAAGCAAAAAAACCCGAAGTGTTGGAACCCGAAAGCACCGAGATGGCCACAGTTGCGCCAATCACTCCCATGCAGCTTTTGGAACAAGCTACGGCCAATGGCGCCGATGTGGGACAGCTCACGGCCATTATGGACCTGCAAGAGCGTTGGGAGGCGGGCGAAGCCCAGAAAAAATATACTGCTGCCATGGCCCTATTCCAAGCCGATTGCCCTTTCATTACCAAAGTGCGGGAAGGCCACAATTCCAGCTATGCGAACCTCGCCGATACCTTGCAACAAATCAAAGGGCTGATGAAAACCCACGGCTTTGTTCATTCTTGGAAAACCGATCAGATCGACGGAATCCTGACTGTTTCCTGCTGTGTCACCCATATTGGTGGGCATAAGGAATTTGCCAGCATGAGCGCCGGCGCCGATAACTCGGGCAGCAAAAATGCCGTTCAGGCCATCGGTTCCACCAATACCTATTTGCAGCGTTACACCCTATTTTCGGTCTTGGGATTGGCAAGCCGCGACCAAGACGATGATGCAAACTCAGCCATTTCCCACGAAGCAATTTCCCTCGACCAGGAAACGTCCATCATTGCCTTGATTGAAGAAACAGGAATCGACAAGGCCAAGTTCCTTGCCTGGGCCAAGGCTGAAACCGTGGGCGATATTCTGGCCTCCAATTACGACAAGGTTCATCAGGAACTGAACTCAAAGAAAAAAGCAATGGCTGAAAAATGATCGTACATGAATTCGAGCAACGCAGCGAAGAATGGCGGTCCATACGGGCAGGTATCCCCACGGCTTCCCAGTTCGGCAATCTGCTAACGCCAACAGGTAAATTATCAACTTCCATTGATGCCTATGCGGTTGATCTGGCAAACGAGGTTTATCTTGATGAAGCCGAGCCGGATGGATGGCAAGGCAACGGCTGGACTGACCGGGGCGAAGAATTGGAAATCGACGCCATTGCATATTACCAAATGATGAACGATGCCCCGGTTGAACAAGTCGGCTTTGTCACAGACGACAAAAAGCAAGTGGGCTGTTCCCCGGATGCTTTGGTGGGTTCAGACGGTATGCTTGAAATCAAGGCGCTCAAAGCGGTCAACCATACAATCGCGCTGCATGAATATGAAAAATCTGGCGAGTGCCCAAAGAAATACCGCGCGCAAACCCAAGGCCAAATGATGATTTGCGAACGGAAATGGTGCGACCTGTTATTCTATCACCCCAAATTGCCGGCGGTGATAATCAGACAGTTTCCCGATATGGAAACTCAATCGGCGCTGAAAAAACAAATTATCGCCGTGCGCCGGAAACGCGACGAAGTTCTGAAAGCATTGAGGTCAATATGAGTATGCTGTCCTGCGATAAATGCGGTGAACTGATCGACACGGACGACGACGTTTTGGCATACAATGAACTTCTGGACAAATGGCACTGCCAAGATTGCCGCCATGAAATGGAAGCCGAATCGCCCCCTGAATGCAACGGAGCCGACCATGACGGATAAACCTTTGTTCATCCCCCTATGCAGCGAACCCTATGAGGCGTTTGAGAACGGCACCAAGCGCGATGAATTGCGCCAATACGGCCCCCGGTGGAATGAAAAGACCTGTCCTGTTGGTCGCCGGGTTGTTCTGTCAAAGGGGTACGGAAAGAAAAACCGCCTCAGTGGCACCATACGCAGTTTTCACCGCCGCCAAGCCAACACCTTTGGAAGCACTTACAAGGCCGCAATCATGCGCCATTACGGAACGCTGGACATTGAAATAGCAGCGATAGGCATAGCTTTAGAAACGTCCGTTTTCAATTCGGACACGGAAGCGGAGCCAGAGGCGGGAAAAGACTAAGCCTCTGATAACACGGTGAACTGAACATTGCGCGATATTGGCTTTCGATTGTTAATGGGAAATGAAACGTGACACTATTCGAGAAAATTGAGAAATTACCGACAGATGGCGAGTTTTATAAAAACGCGACGAAGGGAACATATCTCCGAGTTGCGGGTAAGCTGCAAGCTCTGGGTATGACCGACGATGAGATTGTAGAACTGACTCCACGGGAGTTTGATCTGCTGGTTTATCTAGTCCGCAATGCCGGGCGGGCAGTGCCGCGCGAAGAGATCATAGAGCACGTGTGGGCTGGCCAGATCAGCGCCCGGAGCCGCAGTTTGGATGTGCACATCGGGCGACTGCGGGCCAAGCTCGAGACTGACCCGCAGCAA
>DAOVVL010000149.1 GCA_030637205.1 Thalassospiraceae bacterium
AAGGGATCAGAGATCGGCGCGCATATCCTTTCGGGCGCGGTCGTTGACCCTATTGCGCTGACGGAGCTGTTCCCTGACTGGAAAGAAAAAGGCGCACCGCTAAGGACCGAAGTCGAACGCGAATATTTTGTATTTTTGACCAAGAAGTCCGCGATCCGCTTACCCGTGCCGCCGTCCATGAAAAACCACGGCAACTACGTTGCCAGCCTTGGCCTGCTGACGCGGTGGCTGGGCGAACGATGCGAAGAAATGGGCGTTGAAGTCTTTCCCGGTTTTGCCGCGTCTGAAGTTTTGTTTGACGACGCTGGAAAAGTTCGCGGCATTGCCACGGGCGACATGGGACGTACCGAAGATGGCGGCGAAGGCCCGAATTTCGAGCCGGGCGTGGAATTGCTGGCGACATACACCCTGTTTGCTGAAGGCTGCCGGGGATCGCTTTCTGAAACCCTGATGAAGCACTTTGGCCTGCGCGATGGCGCCCTGGACCAGACCTACGGCGTCGGCATTAAAGAGCTGTGGGAAGTGGCCCCTGAAAATCACAAACCGGGGCTGGTGATGCATTCCATCGGCTGGCCGTTGAAAAGCGATACATACGGCGGATCGTTTTTATACCATCTGGAAAACAATCAGGTCGCAGTTGGTTTTATTATCGGCCTTGATTACCGCAACCCTTACCTTTCACCATTTGATGAAATGCAACGCTTCAAAACCCACCCTGCGGTTTGCAATACCTTCAAGGACGCGCGGCGAATTTCCTATGGCGCACGTGCACTTAACGAAGGTGGGCTTCAATCGATTCCGCAACTGGTGTTTCCCGGCGGTGCATTGATCGGGGCGGCGGCTGGATTTATGAACGTGCCGCGCATCAAGGGATCGCATACCGCCATGAAGTCAGCCATGGTCTGCGCAGATGCGGTCGCCGAGGCGCTGGCACTTGAAACCGCACCCGATGTGCTGGACGCCTATCCTGCCAACCTCAAACAAAGCTGGCTTTATAAAGAGCTGTATCTGGCGCGCAACATCCGCCCGTCATTTAGCAGGGGCCTGTGGATAGGCATGGTCTTAAGCGCCATTGATACATATATATGGCGCGGGCGCGCACCGTGGACCCTGAAACATCACGGTGCCGATCACACCCAACTTGATCGCGCCAGCAAACCGCGCAAGATCGACTACCCCAAACCCGATGGCACACTCACGTTTGATAAACTCAGCTCGGTTTATCTGGCGGCGACAGCGCACGAAGAAAGCCAACCGGTTCATTTAAAGCTGAAAGACCCGGACGTTGCCGTGAATACCAATCTGGTCCTGTATGACGGGCCGGAAGCGCGCTTTTGCCCGGCCGGGGTTTATGAATTTATTGATGGCGACGATGGTGCCCCACAACTTCAGATCAACGCCGCAAACTGCGTACACTGCAAGACCTGTGATATTAAAGACCCAACCCAGAACATCGTCTGGACCGTGCCCGAAGGTGCCAGTGGACCCAATTATCCAAATATGTAAGCACGGCGTTTGCGGTCACGGGCCGGGATGGATACACTTCAAAACATGACGAACCTTTTTAATCCCCGCAAATCACAGTTGCGCCCCGGCTTGATGACAGGCTTGATGGCAGGCCTGATATCCATCAGCCCGGTGGGCATCAACACAACCGTTGCGCACGCCGCCGAGGTTGTGACCGGCGTTACCTTTTCCGGCAACTATCTGGCAGGGCGCCATGCACAAGCCGTGCGCGATACACGTTCGGCTGCGGTGTATCTGGGCGTTGCTTCACAATTTGGCCCGGAAAACATCGAGCTGCTGCGTCGCGCATATGTGATGGCATTAAGCGAAGGTGCGATTGACGACGCGGTTGATTACATAAAACGAGTTCACAAATTGGGCGGAACCGCGCCGCTGTCGCGCGAGTTGCTGGCTGCGGTTGCGATTAAACAAGGGAAATTCAAAGACGTCGGCTTGTTGTTTGATGGCGAGTTTACGGGCATTTCGGCGGTCCTTGGCCCTGTTTTGACCGCATGGGCACTTGCCGGAACGCGCGATTTCAAAGCAGCCATCCAGGCGCTCAGTTCCATGAAATCCAATGAAGGCAGCAATGCCTATGTTCATCTGCATATGGGCCTGATCAGCTCGCTCGCCGGCGATGATAAGGCGGCGGAAAAATATTATCTTATGGTTCGCAAGGAAGCCGGACTTTCCATGCGCCTGGCGCAACATCTGGGCGGCCTGTATGAACGCACCGGCAAACAGGGCGAAGCCAAAGCCATCTATGAAGCGTTCGATTTACAGGGTGAAAGCGATGACCTGTGGCCGCCCGCCAAGGTGCGCATTAAATCTGGCAAACCCCCGAAGGCGGAAGTCAACAGCGCAGCGCGTGGTGCCGCCGAGGCAATATTCGGCATCGCATCTTCGTTGAACAATCAGGGCGGGCTTGAATCTGCACTGATACTGGGGCGCATGGCGCTTTATCTGCGGCCGGGGTTTCCTGCAACCGCCATCATCATCGGCGGCATCCTTGAGAGCTATGATCGCTTTGAAGAAGCGAACCGGCTTTATATCGCCATACCCCTTGACGACGCGCTTTCATGGAGATCGCGTATTCGCGTTGCAGAGAATCTGGATGCACTTGGCAAAGAACAAGAAGCCGTCCGTGCCCTGAAAGCTTTGGTCAACAAGCGCGAAGACGAAGCACGCGCCGCCATTGAGCTGGGCGACCTGTTACGACGCCACGACCGGTTTGAAGAAGCCGCAGATGCGTATTCACTGGCAATTGAACGCATCGCAGACATCGGGCCGCGCCATTGGGGGCTTTTTTATTCGCGCGGCATTGCGTATGAGCAACAGGATCGTTGGGAACTGGCCGAAGCCGATTTCCTGCACGCGCTTAAACTTGACCCTGAACAACCATTTGTTCTGAACTATCTGGGTTATTCCTGGGTTGAAAAGAAATTGCATCTCGACAGAGCCATAGAGATGATCAAGCGCGCGGTCGAGCTTCGCCCCCGCGACGGTTACATCGTCGATAGCCTTGGCTGGGGGCTGTACCAGATCGAAGATTACCCCCAAGCGGTCAAGCGTTTGGAACGCGCCGTATTGTTGCGCCCGGAAGATCCCATCATCAACGATCATCTGGGCGATGCATACTGGCGCATTGGGCGCACCCGCGAAGCACGCTTTCAATGGGAACGCGCATTGGGGCTTGAGCCCGACGAGGAAGACTTGAAACGCATTCGCGACAAAGTGCGCACAGGGCTAAAACCCATTCCCTGACCGACATTATCCAAGGTGCCCACTGATATGACCCGCCTGCCATCAGATGCAAGACCCGATAGCGATGTGGTGCAAATGGCACCGGCTAAAATAAATCTATACCTGCACGTTACGGGCAAAACGGATGATGGCTATCACACGCTCGATTCTCTGGTGGTATTTACAGACATTTCAGACCGCGTATCCATATCAAACGAGCCTGCGGGCGATGACATCACGCTATGCATCACCGGGCCGTATAGCGATGCGGTTCCCCACGGTGAAGAAAATCTGGTCTTGCGTGCTGCGCGCATGCTGGCCCAACACACGGGCATAAAAAAAGGCACTGACATTCATCTGGAAAAAAACCTGCCGCCATCATCGGGCATCGGTGGCGGATCGGCGGACGCGGCCGCTGCGCTCATCGCACTTTCCAAACACTGGAGGGCGGAACTTGACAGCAGCTTTCTGGACAGCGTGGCGCGGAGTTTAGGCGCGGACGTTCCGGTGTGCCTGATGGGAAGCCCCGCTTTCTTGGACGGCATCGGTGATGATCTGGACTCCGCCCCAACGCTTCCGGCTGCAAATCTGGTGCTGGTTAATCCGGGCGTGGCGGTTTCAACGCCGGATGTGTTCAAGGCCAGTTCCAAGATGCGAGCTGGCCCGTTTTCCGATCCGGCACGATTTGAAAATGCCCCAACAGATGCGGCCCAGCTGGCAGAAATGCTCAAAGCCCGCACCAATGATCTGGCCGGTCCGGCGATTTCAATATGCCCTGAAATTCAGCACGTGCTGGACACCCTTGAGGCCCAAAATGGTGCCTTATTGGCCCGCATGAGCGGCAGCGGCGCCACCTGTTTTGCGCTATTTGCAAGCGCCCCTGAGGCCGAGAAAGCGGCCACAGCCATTCGTTCTGCTAGGCCCAAATGGTGGGTCAAAGCGGCCCGGATGCTTGATTAGGCGCTTTCGCAAAACTTTAAGAATTTTCCCCTTTCGGGGCCCGAAACCCCTTGCCCGAAGCCCAAAAGCGACTTATGTTCTGCGCGCATCAGCTCTGGTGGGGCGTGGCCAAGTGGTAAGGCACCGCTTTTTGGTAGCGGCATTCGCAGGTTCGATCCCTGCCGCCCCAGCCAACCCTCACAAATTTCCATTAAACCGCTACGTCGAACTGCAGCGCCGCCAGATGCGCGTAAAGCGCGTTGGATTTCAACAGCTCGGCGTGGGTGCCGCTGGCGATAAGGTGGCCGTTTTCGATCACCGCGATGCGATCTGCGTTAATTACGGTGGCAAGCCGGTGCGCGATCACCAACGTGGTGCGCCCGGCTTTCAGTTTTTCAATAGCGCGCTGTACCAGACGTTCATTTTCAGCGTCCAGCGCGCTGGTCGCTTCGTCCAGCAACAACACGCTCGGATCGCGCAAAAGCGCACGCGCCAGCGAAATGCGTTGGCGTTGGCCGCCCGATAAGCGCACCCCCTTTTCGCCTAAAAACGTGGCGAAGCCTTCGGGCAGTTGGTCGAGAAATTCAGCCGCGGCTGCGGCTTCGGCGGCGCTGCGCACTTCGCCATCGGTGGCATCGGGACGGCCATAGCGGATATTTTCCAAGCCGTTGGTGCCAAAAATCATCGGGTCTTGGGGAACAAACGCAAAGCGTTCGCGCAGGGCTATGGTGTCGGCGTTGCGGATGTCGACACCGTCCAGTTGCACACTTCCCGTTTCAGGATCGTAAAAGCGCAGCAACAACTGGAACACGGTGGACTTGCCGGCACCTGATGGCCCGACCAGCGCCACCGTTTCGCCGGGCTTGATATCAAGCGAAAAATCAACCAGGGCTGCGTGATCGGGGCGCGACGGATAATGAAACGTAACGTCCTTGAAGCTGACCGCGCCCACTGGCGGAACGGGAAAGGCTGCAGGGTTTTCTGGTGACACGATATCCGGCTCTTCTTCCAACAATTCGATCAGGCGCTCGGTGGCCCCGGCGGCGCGCAGCAACTCGCCGTAAACCTCGCTGATGACGCCCACGGAAAATGCGACGAGGGTTGCGTAATAGATAAACGCTGCCAGTTCACCGCCGGTGATCTCGCCTGCCAACATATCGCGCCCGCCAATCCACAAGATCACGGCGATGGCGCCAAACACCAGCAAGATCACGGCGGCGCTCAGCAGGCCACGCATACGAATACGCAACACCGCCACCTCAAACGCATTGGCGACTTCGCCGCCAAAGCGGTGGCGGTCTTGTGTTTCATGTGTAAAGGACTGCACGGTGCGGATCGCATTGATGGTTTCTTCGGCAAACGCGCCCACGTCTGCCACCCGGTCCTGGCTGGCGCGCGATAGTTTGCGCACCCGGCGCCCGAACACCATAATCGGCACCACAACAATGGGAACCAGCAGCAAAACCATGGCGGTCAGGCGCGGAGTGGTGATGAACAGCATGACCATGCCGCCCACAAGATTGAGCGCATTGCGCAGCGCCACCGACGCAGAAGACCCAATGA
>DAOVVL010000283.1 GCA_030637205.1 Thalassospiraceae bacterium
CGCAAATCCATGATCTCGGTGTTGGGCGAAGGCACTGGCGCAGGCAATGGAAACGGTAATGGTAACGCGAAGCCATAACTGCTTTTAAGGCAGCGTGACGGTGATCTCGGCTCCGCCCAACCCATGAACTTTGTCATGTGCACGCAAGGTCACCTTCTTAATTCCATCCGGTATCTGAACGCCGCCCAATGATCGGGTGAACGGCTGCTCACCCACGTGGGGGTGCGCCAGGATGCGCTCGCCCAAAACCGCACCATCGGGGGCCACGACTGCCCAAGCATCGGCATAATGATCCCAGCCTTCATCGGCGTGGGTGACGCTGACGTCAAAGCGGTAGGTGCCATTTGCGGCTTGATCCACGGTCACACCGACCACATCGGCTTCACCGGCTCCGGCCATTGTCGGCGCCAGAAGTAACATTGAAATTAAGGCAACTGACCTGTTATGCGACCAACTAAGGCTCATCATGATATTCCTCAATATATAGATGCGGCGTTGTAATTTGTCTCAGTCCGAACCAAGTAAATACTACTTCATGCATCGACTTCCAAATAGAGCCCTCTGACTTTGCCGAAAAAAGAAACATTGATATAATTACGTATGTCGCAGCCAAACCATGAACCCGCGCAGCAAAAACCTGGATTAATGGTCCCACTAACCGTGGGGGCTATTCTGTTAGTTGTGGTCGCCACGTGGTGGACATACCTTGATCAAAAGCGTGAAGAAACGCTGCACACATTGGTTCAGTCAGCGGCTGAGCTAAATTCATCGTTTATTCAAACGGACATTCGCACACGTATTCCGGCTCTGTATCGCATTGTCGGGCGTTGGGAAAGCCGGGGCGGCCTGCCCAAGGCAGAATTTCTGGATGATGCGCAAAACTTTATTCTGGATTTGCCGGGCTTTCAGGCCATCGAATGGGTGGATAAGAACTATATTGTGCGTTGGGTTGAACCCCTGAAGGGCAACGAAAGGGCATTGGGCCTTGACCTTGCTTTTGAGGAAAAGCGCCGTGTTGCGTTTGAACAGGCGCGCGACGGCCAGACCCCGACCATGTCGTCACCGATTGACCTGGTGCAGGGCGCCAAAGGGGTTTTGGTATATATCCCGATATTTGTAAAAAATAAGTTCGATGGCTTTCTTCTGGCGGTGCTGAATACCGAACGCTGGATAGACTACGCCCTCAAATTCAACGATCAGGCTGGACTGTTTACGTCGACCGTTCGAATTGACGATGAATTTGTTTATGGGAATAAAAGCGGGACATCAAATTTAAACCTTCATTGGCGCGAAACAGTCCAAAGCAACAACATGAACCACACCTTCGTGGTTGAAACGACCCCGACAGAGGAATTCTTTGTTGCCAATCGGACTGATATACCTGAATGGTCCGCCGCAGGGGGGGTGGGTTTAAGCCTGATGATCGCCTACATGGTTTTCCTGTTTCAACGCGCATCGTTTGTCGCCGACTTTTCAACCCATGCGAACATCGCATTGGAAAGAGAAATTCAGGAGCGCAAAAGATTTGAAAAAGAACTTGCGGATAAAGTAAGTGAACTTGATTTTCAAAAATCCGCGCTTGATGAACACGCCATTGTCAGCATCGCCGATACCCAAGGCAACATTACGTATGTGAATAAAAAATTCTGCAACATCAGCGGTTATACCCGCGATCAGTTGATGGGACAAAACCACAGAATATTGAATTCCGGTTTTCACCCGAATGTGTTCTTTGACAACATGTGGAAAACCATTTCCAGCGGCAAGGTGTGGCGCGGAAATATTCGCAATCTCAGAAAGGGCGGCGGCTATTATTGGGTGGACGCAACCATCGTTCCTTTTTTGAATGATGCGGGAAAGCCGTTTCAATACGTTGCCATTCGCACTGATATTACCGAGCAAAAAGAAACTGAGGAAGAACTGCGCAAAGTTCAGCGACGATTTGAGCAAAGCCAGTCATTCGCCAACATTGGCACCTGGGACTGGAACATACAGACCGGTGACCTGCACTGGTCTGACCAAATCTCGGTTTTGTTTGGTGGTGCCGAAGGGTCGCTCAGCACGTCGTATGACAACTTCGTTGGCGCCATTCATCCCGATGACCGCACCGCGGTAACCGATGCCGTTACGGCGTGCGTTGAAAGAAATGCGGAATATAACATTGAGCATCGCGTCGTGTGGCAAGACGGCACGGTGCGCTGGCTTCACGAAAGCGGCGATGTGGTCCGCGATGATGCCGACGTCGCTTTGCACATGCTGGGCGTGGTCATGGATGTGACCAACCGCAAAGCCGCCGAAGAAGGCATGCGTCTGGCCAAGGAAGAAGCCGATCAGGCCAATTCGGCTAAATCTGATTTCCTTTCTTCGATGAGCCACGAACTCAGAACGCCGCTGAACGCTATTTTGGGTTTTGGGCAAATGCTTGAATATAATCCAAAAGAACCATTAACGGGCGCACAGAAGGAATCCGTAGATCACATTATGAAAGGGGGCCAGCACCTTTTGGAACTGATTAATGATGTTCTGGATTTGGCCAAAATTGAATCGGGGAAGACCGACCTTTCCATCGAAGACATCAGCATTAGCGAAATTCTGGATGAATGTCTTTCCCTGATCACCCCCATGGCGGATGCCCGTGGCATCAAGATAATTGTCGAAGATGGCGTAAGCAAATCTGGTCACATTCGCGCCGATCACACCCGGTTCAAACAATCGCTGCTCAACCTGATGTCAAACGCGGTTAAATATAACCGCGAAAAAGGTTCGATCACGATTGATTGCAAACCAAAGCTGGATGACATGCTTCATATTTCCGTGATTGACACCGGCGAAGGCATTTCCAGTGACGACTTCGAAGATTTGTTTGCCCCGTTCAACCGTTTGAGCGCCGAAAACAGTGACATTGAAGGCACCGGCATCGGCCTGACCATCACCAAGCAATTGATCGAAAGAATGAACGGGCACATCGGGGTGAGGTCCGAAGTCGGCAAAGGCTCGACGTTCTGGATCAAGTTGCCACTGGCCGAGGAAAAGCATTTCGATACAGTTGCTTCTGGCCCAAAAGCGCTCGACCAGGTGGTCAAGCAATTGCCCGAAGTTAGCGGCACGGTGCTTTATGTTGAAGACAATCCAGCCAACCTGCAATTGATGGCATTGATTGTTGATCGCGTGGATGGTCTTTCGATGATTTCGGCGCACAATGCCGAATTGGGCATTGAGCTTGCCAGAAGCAAAAAGCCCAACCTGATTATTCTCGATATCAATCTTCCGGGCATGGATGGTTTTGAGGCGTTGAAAAGACTGAACGCGCTTGAAGAAACCAAAAGCACCACGATCATTGCGTTAAGCGCAAAC
>DAOVVL010000262.1 GCA_030637205.1 Thalassospiraceae bacterium
ATGGGCGAAGTTGCCGACTCCATGGAAGGCATTTTCGATGCGTTGAAAGAAGCCGCGCTGACCATGCAACAAGGCGGCGGCATTGGCTATGATTTCTCGACGCTGCGGCCCAAGGGTGCGCGGGTGAAAAAAATCGGTGCCGATGCATCGGGTCCGCTTTCGTTTATGGAAGTATGGGACGGGATGTGTCGCACGATTATGAGCGCAGGTTCGCGCCGTGGTGCCATGATGGGGGTGATGCGTTGCGATCATCCCGATATTGAGGCGTTCATTCAGGCCAAACAGGATGCGGGCAAGCTTCGCATGTTTAATCTTTCGGTGCTGATTACCGATCCGTTCATGGATGCGGTCAAGGGCGACGAAAGCTGGGATCTGGTGTTCGATGGCACGGTTTATAAAACGCTGCAGGCGCGCGAACTGTGGGACCAGATCATGCGTGCCACGTATGCGTTTGCGGAACCCGGCGTCATTTTTATCGACCGCATCAACCGGCTGAACAATCTGAATTACGTTGAAACCATTTCAGCCACCAACCCCTGCGGCGAACAGCCGCTGCCGCCTTATGGCGCGTGTTTGCTGGGGTCGATCAATCTGGCGCGGTTGGTTGAAAACCCGTTTGAGGAAAATGCCACCATTGATCTGGACGCCCTCGCCAAACTGGTGGGCGTTGCGGTGCGCTTTATGGATAACGTCATCGACGTTTCAAACTTTCCGCTGGTGAAACAGGAAGACGAAGCCAAGGCCAAGCGGCGCATCGGGCTGGGTGTGACCGGGCTTGGCGATGCCTTGATTATGACGGGCGCGCGTTATGGTTCGGCAAGCGCTGTGAAGCTGACGGAAAGCTGGATGGCGCAAATCGAACGCGCGGCCTATCTGGCGTCGGTCGAACTGGCAAAAGAAAAAGGGCCGTTCCCGCTTTATGACGGCGAAAAGTATCTTCAAGGTGAAATGATCAAACGGCTGGACGCGGACGTTCGCGAAGCCATAGCGGATTATGGTATTCGTAATG
Source organism: Thalassospiraceae bacterium (assembly GCA_030637205.1). GTDB lineage: Bacteria > Pseudomonadota > Alphaproteobacteria > Rhodospirillales > Magnetovibrionaceae > DAOVVL01. The sequence continues at coordinate 1,010 of DAOVVL010000262.1, forward strand.
CGCTGATCACATCCATTGCGCCCACCGGCACCATTTCGCTGTTTGCCGATAACGTCTCCAGCGGGCTGGAACCGGTATTCAGTTTCAAATATTTCCGCCATGTCCTGCAACCTGACGGCACCCGGCGTGAAGAAGAAGTCAGCGATTATGCCTACCGCCTTTTCAAGAAACTGAAAGGTGAAAACGCGCGCCTGACCGATGCTTTTGTTGATACGCAAAGCCTCAGCCCGCGCGATCATCTGGTGATGCAGGCGGCGGTGCAGAAATATATTGATAGCTCCATTTCCAAAACCATCAATTGCCCTGAAGAAATCAAGTTCGATGATTTCAAGGACATTTATATGGAAGCCTATGATCTGGGCTTAAAAGGCTGCACCACGTATCGGCCCAACGATGTCACCGGCGCGGTGCTGGAAGTTAAATCCAAAAAATCCAAAGGCCAGCCCGAACAGCAGGTGTTGCCGTTTGACAAACCGATCGCGGTTCCGCCCCAGGCGCAGGAAAATGCGCCCGGCAATGTGCATCACCTGACCAAAATACTCGATCGTCCCGGCGGGCTCGAGGGGCACACTTACAAGCTTCGCTGGCCGGAAAGCGAACACGCCATTTATATCACCATCAACGACATCCTTGATGACAGTGGGCGTATCCGCCCGTTTGAAATTTTCGTCAACTCAAAGGATGTGGAACATTTTGCATGGACGGTGGCGTTAACGCGCATGATCTCGGCGGTGTTCCGCCGCGGTGGCGATATTTCGTTTGTGGTGGAAGAACTGAAAGCCGTTTTCGATCCGCGCGGCGGCCACTGGATGGGCGGAAAGTACGTGCCGTCACTGTTGGCGGCCATCGGTGGCGTGATCGAACAGCACCTTAAGGCCATCAATTTTTTGAAAAATTATGATCAAATTGTTGACGACAACGAAGCCGAAGCCATGGTCGTCAACATGACGCCGCCCATCGCCGGTGAAGATGGCGACCATCCGGCGCACCTTGGCAAGACCTGCCCCAAATGCGCGCAGCCGACCCTGATCCGCCAAGAAGGCTGCGATACGTGTATGAGCTGCGGCTATTCAAAGTGCAGCTAGTGCCTGAATTGGCTCAAAGCTTTTTCGCCGCGTCGAGAATCTTGTGCAGCTCGCTGTCAGCGATGCCCAGTTCATCCATGTGTTCAACCGTGCTGGCAAGATAGTCCAGCGCGCTGCCTCTGTCGCCGACCCCGGTTGCAACCATGTGCGCACATTTTTCACGGCTGAGCCGCCCGGCGTACTGGCGGTGGTCGTGGCGGCACACAAATGTGTAAGCCCGCACCTGTCGCCGGTCATCAAGGCGGCCTTTAAGAAAATGCGGGGTATAGGCCTGGGTGATCTGTTCGCGGTCTTCCAGATACTGCAAAACGTCGTTGACGTTTCGCTCCGCCACCCGAAATGCGCGCCCCGTGACCGAGCCGCCCACGTCAAGGCCCAGCACCAGCCCGGGATTTTTGTCGTTGCCGCGGTACATGGTGGAAATCATGCACAGGCTGCGGTGATAGCCCCAAATGCGTGCCTGTGCGCTTTCGACGAAGGCAAAGCCGGGATTCCACATCAGGGAACCGTAGCCAAACACCCAGAAATCGTTGTTTTCGTCGCTCACTTTGCTCACCTTGTTCTTAAAGTTGCCATGCTAGTCTGCATCACACCTTCAAACAATAAGCGCGAAGAGGGGGCAAAAAATCATCATTTGTTTAGGGCTTTTCTCTTAAGATGCGCCTTCGCAAGCCCTCAAAACCCCGTTCGCCAGTGAGACCGTTCATGGCACCCGCCGATCTAGATAACCGCGACTTTGACCACCCCGCGCTGAACTACCGCCCGCCCAGATCGGTGCGGGTTCTGCACGCGGTTGTGCGGTTGGTGCTGTCCGTCGGGGTCGTGGTGGGCGGCTGGTCGTTGATCTGGGGCGCGGTGGCGACGCTGGGCAAAAGCGAAGTCGCGAACTGGATTGACGGGCTTGAAACCCAGGGCATCGAAATTACCTATAGCGAACAGGTTCTCAGTGGTTGGCCATCGCGCATTGACCTTACCTACATCCAGCCAAAAGCGAGTTTCAGCCAGGCAGGCACGCGCACCCAATGGCGCGGGGAACAGTTAAACATTTCCATGAAAGTGTGGCAGCCGTGGTTGTTTGATGTGGATGCATCGGGGCGCTTCATTGTGCAAAGCGATGGCAGTTCAGGCAAGGGGGTGCTGAACGGAACTTCCGAACGCCTGAGCATGCAACTTAATCCGGGCGATCGCTGGCCCGATGCAGCCCGTTTGCAGCTCAAAGGTCTCAAGCTTTCCGGCACCCTTGCGGGCAGGCCCATGCTGGCATCGGCGGCAAACGTGATGCTGGATCTGAAAACCAACCTTGCGGCAACCAAAGCAAAGTCCGCCATCACCGCAAAGCTGCGGTCAAAGAATCTGGTCCTGCCATGGAGCAACAACGCCGCACTTTCCAACCGCGTGGGGCTTGCTGAAATTGATTTTAAAATTACCGGCCCGGTTGGGCCCGGCTCAGGCTTGGAAGGCATCAAGCGGTGGCAAAGCGAAGACGGCAAGATCATGGTTGAAAATCTGGTCTTGCACGGTCAACCGCTGGGGCTGTCAGGGGCGGGCGCGATAAAGCTGGATGAGA
>DAOVVL010000279.1 GCA_030637205.1 Thalassospiraceae bacterium
CTGGAAGCTTCGTATCAGGCAATTGCACGGGTCAGCTCGTTGAGCTTGTCCAACTTCCTGCCGATGTAACGCCCGATTTATAACTGAGGTTTGAGATAAATTGTTAATAGCTTGTGGTTAATAGTAAAAATCGACACTCATCAAAAGTGAATGTCTGCTATTATTTACCCGGCTGAACCGCAACAAAATAGAGATTCAAGGATTTAGGTGAATGGCCAAGAAAGAACACCAAGCATACCAGAACGCAACGCAAGGCGCTGGAAGTCCCGCATCTGCGGGCGGCGGCGGATACGCCGGCACGCCCCAGCCCGGATCACCGGTTTACACCGAAGCGTGGGCATTGATCGAAGCCGCCCGGCGCATTGCCGAAGCCATTGGTGCCATCAGCGAAAACAACGATCTCAAGACCCGCAACTTGCTTCGCGAAGCCTTGCAGACCAACTGGCGGCTATGGACGATCTTTCAGGCCGAACTGACCCTTGAAAACAGCGAAGTTACCGGCGACATGCGCGCCAACATGCTGACCCTTTGCAAGTTTGTCGATGAACATAGCGTGGTGTGCTTGCAGGACCTGGACCCGGAAAAAATCATGGCGTTGATTAACATCAACCGCAACATCGCGTCCGGGCTTTTGGATTTCGCCGATCAGGAACAAACGGGCCAACAGCCCGCAGAACCGGGTGCGCCCGCAACGCCTTCCAAACGCTCGGCCGTTCCGGATGGCTATTCGTCCACACCCGCCGCACCCGCCAATGAACCTGCCAATAAATCGGCAGACGACACCCCGCCTGCGCCGCCGACTTCCATCGACGAAACGGCTTAATCTTTTTTGATATGTTCTGCGCTTAACGCCTCGCCACGCGCGATGGCTTTGGCCGCTTGTTTGCCCAACACATCGGGCAACAATTTTGGCGCCATGCCGAAACCGGGGCGAATGGATCGCACGTTTTGCTCGGTGAAGGTTTCGCCTTTTGCAATATCAGCGACGGCATAAAGCGAACGGCGGAATTTCAGGTTATCGCGCTCGCCGGGTTTGCGTTCATAATTCACACTTCCCAAGGCATCAAACGCGACCCGGCTTTGAGTGCAAAGGGCGGCCAGTTCATCCGGTTGCAGTGAAAATGTGCTGTCCGGGCCGCCGTCTGCGCGCGCCAGCGTGAAATGTTTTTCAATGATGCAGGCCCCCAAGGCAACGGACGCAATGGCCGTGGTATTGCTCAAGGTGTGATCCGAAAGCCCGATGGGAACATTAAAGCGTGTCGCCATATCGGGGATGGTTTGCAGATTGTATTCTTCCGATTTGGCGGGGTAGCTGCTGACACAATGCAGCAGCGCAACATCTTTGCACCCGCCCTCTCTGGCCGCGCCCAATGCTTCGCCAATTTCGTCTGCATCGGCCATGCCGGTGGAAATAATCATCGGCTTGCCGGTGGCGGCCACCTTGGCGATCAGCGGCAGGTCTATGGCTTCAAACGAGGCAATTTTGTACGCAGGCGCGCCAAGGCTTTCCAGCAATTCAATTGCGGTGGCATCGAACGGCGAGCTGAACACGGTGATGCCCAATTCACGCCCTTTGGCAAACAACGCCTCGTGCCAATCCCACGGCGTGTGCGCTTCTTGGTATAATTCATAAAGCGTGCGCCCATCCCACAAGCCACCCTTAATTTTGAAATCATCGCGGTCGCTATCAATGGTGATGGTATCGGCGGTGTAGGTCTGGATCTTGACCGCATCCGCGCCGGCGTTTTTGGCCGCCGCGATCAAGGCAAAGGCACGTTCAATATCACCATTATGGTTGCCCGACATTTCGGCAATGATATACGGCGGCGTACCCGGGCCGATCATCCGTCCATCAATGGTGAACGTATTATTCGCCATCGTCTTCACTCATTTTGCTGATCGCCAATTTATAGCGGTGGCCGCGATGATTGAAAAATGCAGGATATTTGTCGTTATCGACGGTGCGCAGCAGATCAAACTGATCGGCAATCGTTTGTTCCACGTTCAGTTCGCTATCTTTCGGCCCGCGACGTCCAAAGACGCTTGCTTCTCCCGTTTGTTCTTCAGCCTTTGGCGGCGTGGTCTCGTTCAAAAAACGCTGACAAAGTTCGACCTGCTTTCCGCCAAGCGCCATCTGCATTTCATCCAATAATTCGTAACCTTCAAACTCAATCCAGTCGCGGTAAACCACCGCTCCGGCGTCGGCTTCACCAACTGCTTCCAATAGACAAACCGGAATGGACCTGACGCCTTCGATGGTCAACCAGGTCATGGGCGAGAAACCCCGCCCCTTGGGCAAGTCCGACGCATGAACAATCAGGTTCGCGGCATTTCGCGCGAGTACATCAGGCGGCGAGATTTTGACGCAGCCCAGATAAAACGCAACCGCCCCATTTTCAATTTCATCGTGACTGCGGCACAAGTGCGCTTCATCCCCGCCATCGGTGATCAGCTTCACCAAAGTTTCGGCAAATGGAAGTACCCACGATGGATTGTCCACCACCACCGAGATGCGGCGCGGACAGCTCCATTGGTCGCTTATGGCCGAATTGTTCATTTCAACGCTTCCGTCATGCGGATTAAGGTCTCCATCACGCGGGTTGCCCCCTGCCCGTCACATAAATCAAAGGCGCGCTTGCTCAATGTAGCCCGTCTGACGTCATCTGCAACAATGGTGTTGAATTCGCCGCTCAGCTTTTCGCTTTCGAGATTCTGAACCAAGCCTAAATTGACCGCTGCCCCGGCTTCACTTATTTGATCGGCAATGATCTGTTGGTTCTCGGCCAACACCACCATCAGGGTCGGCAGACCTAGACAGCACCGTTCCCAAGACGTGCTGCCGGCTGCCCCGATGGCAATGTCGGCGTCAATCATCAAACCCGCCATATCCTCAACACCTGTGTGCAAGGTGACATCAGCAGAAACTTCGGCGGCTGCGTCTTGAATGACCGTATCTATGCCTGCTTTCTGGCCTACCACCACATCTATCAAAAGGCTTTCGCCCACAGCCCCGATGGCACGAACGATCTTGGCGATCAGCGATGCAGGTGCGGTCCCGCCAAGGCTCACCAACACGCGCCCAACCTGAGCCGCATTTTCGCGCCGCGACATCGCCGCATCGCGTGCGTTGCTGAATTGCGAGCGCAACAACGCATAATCCGTTCCTAGAAGTGCTGCTGTATGGGGTTGCAGAAAAGGTGCGTAATCGCTTTCAACCCGGCCCAGATTTTGATCGAGCAGCAAATCGCAATCATGAGACCGGTTCGCCAGATCATCGATCACCATAATTTTTTTGGCCCATGAACGCATCGCACGCTCGAACGTCTCGTCTAATCCATAATGATCAACGACCAGCCAACTGGCGCCCGCCGGCCAATGGGCTTTCATTTGTTCAACGCCACCATCGGGAGATGCGTTCAGGCTCAGCAC
>DAOVVL010000327.1 GCA_030637205.1 Thalassospiraceae bacterium
TCACCGGATGGCTTTCTTGATGTTTTGGAGGTGGTTGAGTCTTTGCTGATCATCGGCCAAATCCTAGCCGCTTCTGCGTTTGCCTGCCAGCTTTGCCCGGCCACCTTTGCCCGGCAAGCCAAGACAGCGGCCCTTGCAGTGCCAGCGGGGCGGGATTAAGGTGCGGCCAACTGGATTTTCGCCGCAAATGAGGTTCCCCCATGTCACGAATTTTGAAATTAGTCGCCCTTGTCCTGATCGTCATTGGAATGGGGGCCTTGGTGTTTGGCATTGTCGGGCGCGGTTTCACGGGCAGCGACCAACAAAAGCCGGGATCGAGCCAAAGCACCACGCGCGGCAAAGCGCAGGTCGGCGGACCGTTTCAGTTGCTCGACAAAAACGGCGCAGAAGTGACCGATATGAATTATCGGGGCAAGTACATGCTGGTTTATTTCGGTTACACCTTTTGCCCCGATGTTTGCCCGACTTCACTGGGCGAGATGAGCGACGCCATGGACCTGCTTTCGCCGGCCCAGCGTGAAAAGGTGGTTCCGATATTTATTTCCGTCGATCCCGCCCGCGACACCCCGGAGGTCGTTGGCGATTATGTAACCCATTTTCACGAAAGCATGGTCGGCCTGAGCGGTACGGTCGAAGGCGTTACGGCTGCGGCCAAGGCGTATCGCGCTTACTTCTCACTGGGCGATGCCGATGCACAAGGCAATTATCCGGTCGATCACACGTCTTATACCTATCTGATGGGTCCGGACGGCCAGTTTGTGACCGCATTTCGTCACGCCACCCCGGGGAAGAAAATCGCAGAAGCACTGGCAAGTATGTTCTAATGCTCAAAGGTTCCAGATCACGTCTTGATGCATTGGCGGAGCACTTTGATTGACTGATCCTCAAATACCAAAAGGGCTGATCATTGCCGCTACGGCATCGGGCAGCGGCAAAACCGTGCTCACGCTGGGCCTGTTGGCGCATCTCAAGAGCGAAGGCATCAAGGCGGTTCCGCTCAAATCCGGCCCCGATTATATTGACCCGGCATTTCATGCCCACGCCGCAGGCATGGTTCAAAGCGGTGTGGCCAATATTGATCCGTGGGCCATGCGCATTGAGACCATTTCCGGCGCGGTGGCACATGGCGCTGATGAGAAACCCCTGATCGTGTGCGAAGGCGTGATGGGCCTGTTTGATGGCGCCATCGCCGGGCAGGGTTCCACCGCCGACATTGCCGAGATGACCGGTTGGCCGGTTATTTTAGTGGTCGATGTGCGCCGCCAGGGTGCTTCAGCAGCCGCCGTGGTAAAAGGTTTTCACACTTTTCGTAAATCTATACAGCTTTCAGGCGTGGTGTTTAACAATGTCGGCAGCGTTCGCCACGAAGCATCTTTGCGTATTGCCATGAAAGAAGCCCTTCCCGAAATTGCTGTATTGGGCTGTGTGCCGTTTGACCCCAGCCTAGAATTGCCTTCGCGCCATTTGGGGCTGGTGCAGGCGATGGAACACGCCAAGTTGGACGACTTCATGGCGCGCGCGGCGCGCGTGGTTGCAAGCCATATTGATGTTAAGGCGCTGGTGAGGCTTGCAAGCGGATGGCAGGGCGTAAAAACGAACCCACAGGGCAGCGCGCCGTTACCGCCACTGGGGCAAAAAATTGCGGTGGCGCGCGACGAGGCCTTTGCCTTTGCCTATCCGCTGACATTGCGCGGTTGGCGCGCCCAGGGTGCGGAGATCGAATTTTTCTCACCGCTTGATGATATGGCCCCGCCCAAAGATGCAGACGCGATTTTTCTTCCCGGTGGATACCCCGAACTGCATGCCTGGCGGTTGGCCAGCGCCGAAAAATTCATGGCCGGCCTTCGCGATGCGGCCGGGGCGGGCAAGGTGATTTACGGTGAATGCGGCGGTTACATGACGCTGGGCCGCACCATGATCGATGCCGATGGAACAACACACGCTATGGCGGGCCTGTTGGCGCTGGACACATCATTTGAAAAACGGGGTTTAAGTCTTGGATACCGCCGTGTGACGCTTTGCGCTGAAACCCCGTTGGGCGCGGGACGAAGTTCCCTTCGCGGTCACGAATTTCACTATGCGAGCATCACCAGCGAAGGCCCCGGCGATGCACTGTTTGAAGCCGAGGCCGCCGACGGCACCGACCTTGGCCAAATGGGCCAGGTCGCGGGCAACGTGTTTGGATCGTTTGTCCACTTGATCGACCGTGAAGACTAATCCGCTTAAAACCGCCATCTCAAGGGGGAGAGAACGGTTGAAATCATTTATTTACCTGGCGCAGGCACAATCAAAACATGAGCAATGATCCCCCGTTTTGGCGTGAAAAAAAGCTGGCTGACATGAGCCAGTCAGAATGGGAATCGCTTTGCGATGGCTGCGGGCGGTGCTGCCTTGAAAAGCTCGAAGACTTCGATACCGGCGAGATCAGTTATACTTCGGTCGCGTGCTGGCTGCTGGACCGCGATACGTGCCAGTGCAGCAACTATTCACAACGCCAGCGACTGGTACCCGATTGCATTGAACTGAGCCCTAAAAATATTTCCGAGCTTCGCTGGATGCCATCTTCATGCGCATACCGCAGGCTGTCTGAGGGAAAAGACCTTCCCGACTGGCACCCGTTGGTAACGGGCGATCCGGGTTCCACCATTGCCGCCGGAATTTCCGTGAGGGGCCGTGCCGTCGATGCCCAGGAAGTCGAGGACTTTGAAAAATTTATTGTCA
>DAOVVL010000096.1 GCA_030637205.1 Thalassospiraceae bacterium
GTAAGGAAACGACAGCCGCGAACACCTGATGGCTTACGTTCCTCATTTCCATCCTTGTTTGGTGGGGCCAGACGGTAAATACCTTGATCACTTTGGCAGCGGCACCACTCCCAGGGTTATAACTGCACGCATGCGTACAGCCATGGGCATAAGATTTTAGAAAACCGGTTCTGCTTTCTGGCAATTGCTTCACTTGTGCATAGCAATACGTGTACGCTTTGCGCCGTCAGTGGGTGCGGCGGTCTGACCAAACATCGACAGGAAACGATTTTATCAGTCTTGATTTAGGCTTGGTCAGGTCCTTGATGGTGTATTCGTCAAGAACCTCAAGGAAAGACTTTACGGCCTTGCGCATAATACCCTTCAAGGCGCATGTCTCAGCAATCCGGCAATCATAGTTTTCAGGATCGAAGCATTCGACAATGGACATATCTTTTTCCATAGCGCGCACGACCTCGCCGACAGATAGCTTATCCGGGTCGCGACCCATACGCAGGCCGCCGTTTTTTCCACGTACGGTTTCGACGTAGCCGTGCTTGCCCAAATCGTGGACTAATTTCATTAAATGGTTTTTTGAAATGCCGTACTGTTCAGAGATTTCCCTGATTGTCGCCAATCGTTCATCCTGAATAGTGAGGTATATTAAAACCCTGAGGGCATAGTCGCTGTATGCAGTTAGGCGCATGGCTTTTCACCTGTTTTTATTCTTAATATATATTAAGAATATATGCTTTAAATAAAGAAACAACCAGCCTTTTTGTTATTCCCCTGAGGTTACATCGATAATTTTTGACGCCAATGGAACGCAGCATATTCATTTATTGAAATTACAGATGTAGTTTTGCATCCGGCTGTGGATCCATGTCCCCCAGCCATCATACCGGTCAAATGAGAGCCTCCCGAAACGGGTTTTTTTGGTGCGCTCCGGCCCCTGCCGCCCAGCTATTGCGCGGTAATCGCACGTTGCCATTGATACTATTAATATCACCTCCCCCCAAATGGGGGGCGACGGCGATTGCCAGATCGCCAATGATAGCTTACAACTTATCAGCGATATTCAGGTTCGCTAATACAGGGAAAAGGTGATGTTGAAGGCACAACTCGTTGAGCAAGTCGTACACAGCCTTTGCCTGGGCGACGTTGAGCGCGCCGTCGATGTTTGGCGTGAAGGGTGTTCAAACGACGATAAATGCCACAGATGTTTTTATGCCGATCTGGAAGAGAAGCTCCGTTGCAGCACCTGTCTGGAAGTTAATCTGCTGAACCTGATTTTGAAGCGTTCCTACGGAAGTGCAGAGAAGGATGAGGTGCTTCAGGCGTACGATCACCTGAAGCAACGCAACGCAGTTGTAAATTAACGATATTGCTCATCAGTTCGTTCGCAATCGAATTTGATGGCTCTCGGCCCGGGGTGCGCCCTGGGCCTTTTTGCTGGCAATCAGGCACTTTTTTCGCGACTTTCCTGCCTGCCGGCTTCTTTGTGGGCCAGTTGATGTGCTTTGACATAGGCGGTGAAGTCCGCAGCGTTCAGCGGTTTGGAAAACAGGAACCCCTGGCCAAATTCAGCTTTCAGGACTTTCAACAGCGATAGCTGGTCTTCTTCCTCAATCCCTTCGGCGATCACCTGAATGCCCAGGCTTTGCGCCATCAACAAGGTGCTTTGCACAATGGCTTGCGATGCCACATCGCGGCTGACATCACGGATAAACGATTGATCCAGCTTCAAATGGGTGAACGGCAGCTTTTTCAGGTAAGCCAGCGAAGAATACCCGGTTCCATAATCATCAATGGCGATGGTGACGCCGCGATCGTGAAGGGTGTTGAGAATATGCGTGACGCGATCCATGTTTTGCATGAATAGCGATTCCGTAATTTCGATTTTGAGGTGGTTGGGATCGACCGCTGCATCGTCGAGAATGTCCAGCACCCGTTCGGCCATATCGTCGTTAAGCAATTGCAACACCGAAACGTTGACCGATACCCGCAAATGGCCCAGCTCACCAGATTCCCACGCCTTGATCTGGCGCGCCGCGTCGCGGATCACCCATTCGCCGATCTTTTCGATCAGACCGGTTTCTTCGGCCAAGGGGATGAAGTCAGCAGGCGAGATCATGCCCCGTTCACCGTGTTGCCAGCGCACCAGTGCTTCGCAGGTGTTAATCTGTTCGGTTTGCAGGTCAATGATTGGCTGATAGTAAAGGCAAAGGTCGCCATTTTCGATGGCGTGGCGCAATTCGCGTTCAAGTTTCAGGCGTTCAAACGCACGCTGCTGCATTTTTTGATCAAAAATCTCAAAGTGGTTGGTGCCCTTGGCGGTGGCGCGGGTAAGCGCCGTTCCGGCGTTGCTGATGATGGTTTCGGCTGAGGTTTCGGTTTCACCGGAAATATAGGTAACGCCCATCGAACAACTCAGCGTGAATTCCTCACCATCAATTACGTATGGTTCGCAGATGTCTTGCAGGATGCGTTCACCCAGACGTGTGATCTGGTTTTCATCACCGCAGTCTTCCAACTGCAAAGCAAAATCGGCTTCATCAAAGCGGCTAAGCGTTGCGGTTTTGCCTTCTTCAAAGCGTGAAACGGAATCTTCCGTGCGCAGGCTTTCATTTAATTTTCCAGCCATCTGCGCAAGAATTTGTTCGCTTTTTACCGGGCCCAAGGTATTTCGAATATCGGCCAGCCGCTCGATCTTGATCAAAATTACGGCAAACCGACCGCCTTGGCGGCGGTTGTGTTTGTTCATCGCCCATTCAAGACGATCAAGGAACAAAACCTGATTGGGAATTCCGGTGATGGGGTCATAGGCCTTGTGCTGCGTAATATCGGTTTGCGATCCTGAAAGGCGTACCGGTTTTTCGTCATCGTCGTGTGAAGCCACCCCGCGGGTCATAAACCAGCGGAAACTGTTGTCTTTGTGCAATGCCCGGTATTCGTGGATCAGGGCCAGGTTATCGCCGTTTAAATGCGCATCAATGGCCTTTTTCAAGTCGTCCAGTTCATCGGGGTGGATAAGCTTGAACCAGTCATCGGGTGTGCCTTCTATTTCATCAGGCCCATAGCCCAGCATTTCTTTCCAGCGGTCGGAAAAATAGATGCTTCCCGCTTCAATATCCCAATCCCACAACCCATCGTTGGCGCCGGTGAAGGCAAGGGAATAGCGTTCTTCGCTTTTTTTCAGGGCCTGATGATAATTTCTGACGTTCAGGTGGGTTTGAATGCGCGCAAAGGCCAGCGGAAAGTCTATGGGCTTGGTGATGTAATCATTCGCCCCCAGTGATATGGCCTCGACCATGCTTTCACTTTCGTTTTTGGCGCTGACCATGATGATGGGTAGTGAAACGGCATCGAACTTTTTGCGCAACTCAACCAGAACATCCAGGCCGCTGACTTCCGGCATCTGGATATCAAGAAGGATAAGGTCGTAATCGCCGCTCAACGCCTTTTCAATAGCAAGTTTGCCACCATCGGCGGTGTCGACCTGAAAATCCTTGCGGATTAACCGGCGTTCCAACAGATCGAGGTTGGTTTGATTATCGTCAACGACCAGAACTGTAACGGGCTTAACTGTCATTCGGGTGCGCCCCGCCGGTAAGCGACAAAATCGTTTCGACCAGTTCCTTGAACTCGATCGGTTTAGTGGCGTAGCCATCGAAGCCCAAGGCATCGGCTTTGCTGCGGTGTTCATCCATTGCGTGGGCGGTAAGCGCAATGATCGGAATTGATGCGGTGGCGTCGTCTGATTTAAGTATTTTGGTGGCTTCCCAGCCATCCATGCCCGGCATGTTGATGTCCATCAATATGATGTCGGGTTTGGCATTGCGCACGGCCTGAAGGGCTTCCTCGCCATCAGTGGCCTGAATGATTTCAAAATCCAGCTTTTCAAGACGCCGGGTCAGTAATTCCATATTCAGTTTGTTGTCTTCTGCCAGAAGAACTTTAATCATATCGTTTAACCATTTTCATTTACGGCGTTGGGCCTGTTGGGGTGGTCTTCGGGTGAATCATTTTCATCTTCGTCTGCGGCACTGTGGGCGGGTTGTTCTGCCTTGGCCGGAAGGTGCGCAATAAAGATCGATCCTTTTCCTTCTTCGCTGTGCATCTCAATTTCGCCACCCATCAGGCGGGCGAAATTACGGTTGATGGTGAGCCCCAAGCCGGTGCCGCCATACTTGCGCGTGGTCGAATCATCGGCTTGCGTAAACGGCTCATGTACCCGTTCAAGCTGTTCGTTACTCATCCCGATACCGGTATCGCTAATGGTGAAGCTCACCCAGTCGCGACCATCTGAGGTAGACCGGCCAACCTTAAGGGTAATTTCGCCATCGCGGGTGAATTTTGCAGCATTTGACAAGTAATTGAAAAGAATTTGGCGAAGCTTTGTTTCATCACTTTCCATGGTGCCAATATCGTCGGGGCATATCAGGTTTAGCCGGTTGCCCTTTTGTTCGATCAACGGTTGCACCGTATCGGCGGCGCCGGACAGAACATCGGATATGGAAAATTCCTGAATTGAAAGCTCGACACGCCCGGCCTCAATTTTGGAAAGATCAAGGATTTCGTTAATCAGTCCCAACAGATGTTTTCCGGCGTCGCTGATTTTATCCAGATCAGCGTGCAGGCTCTCGTTCCCTTCTTCTTTGGCCTCTTCCTGCAGCATTTCGCTGTACCCGATAACCGCATTTAGCGGCGTGCGCAATTCGTGGCTCATATTTGCCAGAAACTGTGATTTCGATCTGTTGGCGCTTTCCGCTTCTTCGCGGGCCTTGTGCAGCTCGCGGGTGCGTTCTTTTACGCGGGTTTCCATGTTGTCATGGGCCCGGCGAAGTTCGGTTTGGGTTCGCCGGCGAATGATCGCGCCCATCTTGAACACCCGAAGCGCCTTGAACATTTCACCGATTTCATCGGATCGATCATCTGAAGGTAACGACACAGATAAATCACCATCGGCCAGCTGCGTCATGATCGAAGTCACATCGCGGATTGGGTTGCTGATGGATCTGGAAATCAGGATGATTAGCGAAAGAAAGTGTATGGAAAAGATAACAACCAGTATGCCGACCAAAATGTTGTGTTGCTGTTCACGAACGGCGATTTCGGCATCAACTTCTTCACCCAGACTTATGAGGATATGATGTGTCGACATGACGATGGTTCCGATATCTGCGCGCAGCCCATTATTATACGTCAGTCCAATTTCAATGGCGGCGCCAGACATGTCCTGAAACATCAAACGATACTTGTTTAATGCCACCAGAATTTTCATTTTAACCTGTTCGTCCACAACCTGCGCGCGGACGTCATCGACCATGGCGTTGTAGAAGGTTTCGACTTTTTCCAGATACTGGGGTTGGCGCCTCAGCATCAAATCTTTTTCTGAACGCTGGATCATGATCTGACGACGATGCAGCGCATAACGAAGGTTGTTATCATTGGGCACTTCGCTAAGCGCCGCTTCAATGGCGTGCAGCGCTTCACGCATACGTCCGCGAATACCGGTGGTTTGATCCAGACCCATTTGTAATTGGCGTAGCGCCAGGACTTCAAACAGGTATTGATATTCCGAAGTCAGCGCGACCAAGGTTTCTACCTGTTCAAACGGCAGCCCAAGTTCTTCAAAGTCAGCCCGCAGATTGTTTGTGGTTTCAACGAAAGTTTCAAAGGTGGCGCTGAAATCTTCCAACGCAGTGGCATTGAAGCTATTGACGTAATCGTTTTGAGATTTTTCAAGTTCAAGCAACATGGAATGCATTGAAAGAATGGTCGCGCGTTTGGCGTCAATATCCTGAACATAGTAAGTTCTGTATGCGCCCAAGCCATAAATGGCAATCACGGCCAACGCCGCCAATATCGCCAGCACAATCAGCTTTGAGCGAATGGGCATGGTTTCCATGCGCTTGAAGTAGGGAACGTTCAGATTCATGATGCGGGCCCTGACAAGGATTTTTCGATCAGGGCGTCGGCTTCTTTGCGCTCGCTGGGATTAAGCAGCTTTTCAAGCTCCTTGCGTTTTTTGCCCGCCGCCGCTTCGCCGCCCAGTTCGCCCAGCCGGTACCAGACATAAGAAAGGGTGTGGCTTTGTTCGACCCCATCGCCAAAGCGATACAGTGCGCCCAGATGCGCCATGGCCCAGGCATTTCCCTGGGTGGCGGCTTTTTGTGCCCAAAGGGCGGCTAAGCCATAATCCTGCTCAACACCGGAACCCAGATCAAACAGCCGCGCCAGCAAGGCTTGCGCATCATCGTTGCCGGCCGCGGCCAGGGGCTGCAGCTCGGTTGCGGCGGCGTCAATATTTCCCAAATTGTATGCTGTAAGCGCGCCTTTATAGTCGCCCCACGCGGGGGCGGCCAATCCAAGCCACAAAATGGCGGCGCCAATAACGTGTCTCAACTTCCCTCGACCTTCCCATTTTCAGCCAGTTGTGACCCAGTTTGGTCTAAACGGGGCATTTCCCACTCTGTGGTGCTTTGCAGCACTCTTTACCTTTGGCTGAGCAAAACACAGCAAAGCACACAACTTGCTTTAATTCCAGTGCTATAGGCGGGGATTTGGGGTTAAAACGGCAGATTTCAGCGATTTATTTGAGGGCCGCCTGCAAGGCCTTGCAGGTTTTTGCAAGTTCCCCGGGCGCATAATCGATGCGCTCGCCAGCTCCCCATACCGGGCCAGGCCACGCCGGGTCGCTTGGAAAGCGGGCAATGACGTGAATGTGTAACTGTTCAACAATGTTGCCCAACGCGCCGACGTTAAGTTTATGGGGGCGATAAATCTGTTTCAGGGCTTTTGAAGCGCGGTCGATTTCAGCGCCCACGCGGTTGCGGTCATCAGGGTCCAAATCGTCAAAATCCCGAAGCCCTTCAATTTGCGGCACCACAATCAGCCACGGATAGGTTTGATCGCGCATCAACAAAACCATGGATCGGTCCAGTTGGGTGATCGGGGTCGTATCAGCGGCCAGTCTGGGGTCGAGTTCAAACAAATGATGGTTTCCGTTTTCTTGAAGGTTTAATCCGAACGTCATGTTAACAGTAATGGATAACTGGTTTTAGAAAAAACGGAGCCGACATTGGAACCGCCACGCCTGAAATCTAAAATCTGGGTACA
>DAOVVL010000004.1 GCA_030637205.1 Thalassospiraceae bacterium
CTGTGAAGTTGCCTGACGGTACGGAAATGGTGATGCCGGGCGACAACATCTCGATGGAAGTTGAGTTGATTGCGCCGATCGCCATGGATGAAGGTCTTCGTTTTGCCATCCGCGAAGGCGGCCGCACCGTTGGTGCTGGCGTCGTTGCGAAGGTTATTGCATAAGCAGAATGGTAAATGCTCCCCCGAATGTTCGGGGGAGCATCCACTTTTAGGAATAGGTTCGTAGCTGATGGAACATCAAAGCATCCGCATCCGTTTAAAAGCTTTCGATCACCGCGTACTGGATCAATCCGCCGGTGAGATCGTGAACACTGCGCGTCGTACTGGCGCCGAAGTTCGCGGGCCGATTCCGCTTCCGACCCGGATTGAGAAATACACTGTTTTGCGTTCGCCCTTCATTGATAAGAAGTCGCGTGAGCAATTTGAAATTCGCACACACAAGCGTGTGCTCGACATCATCGACCCAACGCCCCAGACCGTGGACGCGCTTATGAAGCTCGACCTGGCCGCCGGCGTTGACGTTGAGATTAAACTTTAACTCGGGCGCTGATTTTCAGCTGCCCCAAGAACAAGGAGCCAGGGACCAATGCGCACCGGAATGATTGCCCAAAAGGTTGGTATGTCCCGCGTCTTTAGGGAAGACGGCACCCATGTCCCCGTGACAGTCCTCAAAGTGGACGGATGCCAGGTTATTTCCCAGAAGACCCAGGAAACAGACGGTTACAACGCTATTCAGTTGGGTGTCGGCGCGGCGAAAGCCAAGCGCCAGTCCAAGGCCATGCGCGGACATTTCGCCAAGGCCAAGGTCGAACCCAAACGCAAAATCGTTGAATTTCGCGTTCCCGCCGACGGCCTGGTGGCCGTGGGTGCTGAAATCGCGCCCAGCCACTTTGTTGATGGCCAGATGGTCGATGTGACCGGCACCTCAATCGGTAAAGGTTTTGCCGGTGCCATGAAACGTCACAACTTCAGTGGCCTTCGCGCTACGCACGGCGTTTCAATTTCGCACCGTTCACACGGTTCTACCGGTCAGTGTCAGGATCCGGGCAAAGTGTTCAAGGGCAAGAAAATGGCCGGCCACATGGGTGCGGCGCGTGTGACCACGCAAAATCTTGAAATCGTCGCGACCGACGATGACAAGGGTGTGATTTTGGTCAGGGGCGCAGTTCCCGGTTCCAAGGGCGGTTGGGTAATGGTTCGCGACGCGGTCAAGAAAAGCCACGCTGACGATCTTCCGTTCCCGGCCAAACTCATGGGCGAAGCCGTTGCTGAAGAAGCACCTGCTGAACAACCCGTTGCTGATGAAGCACCTGCTGCCGCTGATGCGGACGCCGGCGATACGAAGGAATAAGCCAATGAAATTGGATATCATCAGCCTTGATAATAAGAAGGTCGGCTCTGTCGATCTGGACGATTCGATTTTCGGTCTCCAGGTTCGCTCCGATCTCCTGGCGCGTGCAGTTAATTGGCAACTTGCCAAACGCCGTGCCGGTATTCATCACACCAAAGGACGTTCCGATGTTTCCGGTGGCGGCAGGAAGCCGTTCAACCAGAAAGGCAGTGGTAACGCCCGCCAGGGAACGATCCGCGCTCCGCAGATGCGTGGTGGCGGTATCGTCTTTGGCCCGAAATCGCGCAAACACGCACACAAACTGCCCAAGAAGGTTCGTGCGCTGGCGTTGAAAACGGCGCTTTCCGCCAAACAGGCCGAAGGCAAGCTGTTCATCGTCGACAAGGCGGAAATGAAAACGCCGAAAACCGCCCAGCTCATCAAACAGATGCAAAAGCTGGCCTGGGGTTCGACCTTGTTGATCGACGGCGCTGAAGTTAACCAGGGCTTTGCCCGCGCTGCGCGCAACGTGGTGGGGCTCGACGTATTGCCGAGCCAGGGCGCAAACGTTTACGACATCCTGCGCCGCGACACGCTGGTGCTGACCAAGGAAGCCGTAGCCAAGTTGCAGGAGCGACTGAAATGAGCACCAACAAGCAAGTCGTGAGCAAAGAACGCATGTACGAGATCATTCGTCGTCCGGTGATTACCGAGAAGACAACGATGATGTCTGAACACAATCAGGTCTGCTTCCAGGTTCCGCTCGATGCGACCAAGCCGGAAATTCGCTCGGCTGTCGAAGAGCTGTTCAAGGTCAAGGTCGAAGCCGTCAACACGCTTCGTGCCAAAGGCAAGACCAAACGTTTCCGCGGCCATATGGGCAAGCGCGGCGACATCAAAAAAGCCGTCGTGACATTGGCCGAAGGCCAATCCATCGACGTCACGTCCGGTCTTTAAGATAAAGGGTGAACTGAAAAATGGCACTCAAGCAATATAAACCAACGACCCCCGGCCGCCGCGGCCTGGTTCTGGTCGATCGTTCCAGCATCTGGAAGGGCCGTCCCGAAAAAAGCCTCACCGAAGGCTTGCGCAAAAACGGTGGTCGTAACAACACCGGGCGCATTACTGCGCGCCGCATCGGTGGTGGCCACAAGCGTCGCTATCGCATGATCGATTTCAAGCGCACCAAAGCTGGTTTGGCAACGGTCGAACGGATCGAATATGATCCCAACCGCACCGCGTTTATCGCGCTGTTGACCTACGCAGACGGCGAAAAGGCCTACATCCTGGCACCACAACGCCTGGCTATCGGCGATCAGGTCGAAGCCGCTGAAAACGCCGACATCAAACCCGGCAATGCACTTCCGCTGGCCAACATCCCGGTCGGTACCATCGTGCATAACGTGGAAATGAAACAGGGCAAGGGCGGCCAGATCGCACGTTCCGCCGGTGCTTACGTTCAGATTGTGGGCAAGGATCAGGGTTATGCCCAGATCCGCCTGATGTCCGGCGAAGTTCGCATGGTTCGCAGCGAATGCACGGCCACCATTGGTGCCGTCAGCAACCCGGACAAACAAAACATCAAGCTCGGCAAAGCCGGGCGCAAGCGCTGGCTCGGTAAACGCCCAAGCGTTCGTGGCGTCGCCATGAACCCGGTGGATCACCCCCATGGTGGTGGCGAAGGCCGCACCTCAGGTGGCCGTCACCCGGTTACGCCCTGGGGCAAACCCACCAAGGGCAAGCGCACTCGTTCCAACAAGCAGACGGACCGGCTCATCATGCGCCGCCGTCATGCAAAGAAGAAATAATAGGAGGAAGCATTGCCACGTTCCGTTTGGAAAGGTCCTTTTGTTGACGGCTACCTTCTTAAGAAGGCCGAAGACGCACGCGCGTCCGGTCGCAATCAGGTAGTTAAGACCTGGTCGCGCCGTTCAACCATTTTACCGCAATTCGTTGGTCTGACGTTTGGCGTCTACAACGGCAAGAAATTCGTGCCGGTTCTGGTGACCGAAGAAATGATTGGTCACAAGTTCGGCGAGTTTTCTCCCACCCGTACCTACATCGGTCACGCGGTCGATAAGAAGGGCAAGAGGGCTTAAACATGGGTAAGAAAAGCATATCACGCGCATTTGCCGATAACGAAGCATTCGCCGGCGCAAAAATGATCCGCACCAGCCCGCAGAAGCTGAATCTGGTCGCCCAGATGATTCGCGGCAAAAAATGCGATCAGGCCTTGGGTGAACTGACCTTCTCAAAACGTCGCATTGCTGCTGACGTGAAGAAGGTTCTGGAAAGCGCCATCGCCAATGCAGAAAATAACCACCAGCTGGATGTTGACCGTCTGTATATTTCCGAAATCACGGTCGGTCGTGCGCTGGTCATGAAACGCTGGCGTCCCCGGGCGCGTGGCCGTACCGGTAGCATTCATAAGCCGTTTAGTAATTTGCGCCTTGTGGTGCGCGAGCGCGAGGAGACCGCCTAATGGGCCATAAAGTTAATCCGATTGGTTTTCGCCTTGGCATAAATCGCACCTGGGATTCCCGGTGGTATGCCGATGGCAACTATGCCGAACTGCTTCACGAAGATCTGAAGATCCGTGAGTTCCTGAAAAAGCGTCTGGCCCAGGCCAGCGTTTCCAAGGTGGTCATTGAACGCCCGGCGAAAAAGGCACGTATCACGATTTATACGGCGCGTCCCGGTGTGGTCATTGGCAAAAAGGGTGCAGATATCGAAGTCCTGCGTAAAGCCATTTCCGAAATCACCGGCGGTGGTTCGGATGTGAACATCAACATTGTTGAAATTCGCAAGCCCGAAACCGATGCCCAGCTGGTTGCCGATAATATCGCCCAGCAGTTGGAACGCCGCGTTTCCACGCGGCGCGCCATGAAGCGTGCCGTTCAGTCGGCCATGCGCATGGGCGCCGAAGGCATCCGCATCAACTGTGCGGGTCGTTTGGGTGGTGCAGAAATTGCGCGCACCGTTTGGTACCGCGAAGGTCGCGTGCCGTTGCACACCTTGCGTGCCGATGTCGATTACGCCATCGCACGTGCCAACACCACTTATGGTGTGTGCGGCATTAAAGTCTGGATCTACAAGGGCGAGATTATGGCCCACGATCCGATGGCCGTTGAGAAAAAAGCCCAGGCCCAACAGCCCGGACGCTAAACCGTTAACAGAAAAGAAGTGAGAGGGTAGCAGAACATGCTGAGCCCCAAGAAAACGAAATATCGCAAGGCCCATAAGGGCCGCATCCACGGCAACGCCAAGGGTGGCTATACGTTGAACTTTGGTGCCTATGGCCTGAAGGCGACGTCGCCCGAACGCGTGACCGCGCGCCAGATCGAAGCCGCGCGCCGTGCCATGACGCGCCATATGAAGCGTGCCGGGCGTGTATGGATCCGGATTTTCCCCGATCTTCCGGTCACCCAGAAGCCTGCCGAAGTTCGCCAGGGTAAGGGTAAGGGTTCGGTCGAATTTTGGGCATGCCGTGTGAAACCGGGCCGCATCATGTTTGAAATTGACGGCGTGTCCAAGGAAATTGCCCTGGAGGCGTTCGCACTGGCCGCCGCCAAGCTTCCCGTGGCGACCCGTTTTGTAACCCGCTTTGGTGAGGAAGGATAAGTTATGAACAATGCAGCAGAAGTCCGCACCAAAAGCGATGATGAGCTGAAGCAGCAGCTTCAGGATTTGCGCAAAGAATCTTTCAACCTGCGTTTTCAGACGGCCAGCGGCCAGCTTGAAAACACCGCCCGTACCGGCCAGGTGAAGAAGAACATTGCGCGCATTAAAACCATTTTGAGCGAGCGCACCCGCGCTCCTCAAGCGTAAGTAGGAGATCCGAGACATGCCGAAGCGCGTTTTGCAGGGTGTCGTAGTAAGCGATAAGCAGGATAAGACCGTGACCGTAAAGGTTGAACGCAAGGTCATGCATCCGCTTTATAAGAAGTATGTGCGCAAATCCAAGAAGTATGCCGCACACGATGAAACCAACAGCGTCAAGGCCGGCGAAATCGTAAGAATTCGTGAATGTAAGCCGATCTCGAAGCGTAAAACTTGGGAAGTCATCACCGAGTCCGCCTGACCAACTGCCAACAGGCGGAGACCGTGGTGAGTTTAAGGAGATAATGAAATGATACAGGCAGAGACAAATCTGGAAGTAGCCGACAACTCCGGCGCGCGCAAGGTGCAATGCATCAAAGTGCTCGGCGGATCGAAGCGCAGATACGCTTCTGTTGGCGACGTCATCGTCGTCTCTATTAAAGATGCAATCCCCCGGGGTCGCGTCAAGAAGGGTGATGTTCACCGTGCCGTCGTCGTTCGTACGGCCAAGGACATTCAGCGCAAAGATGGTTCGACCATTCGCTTTGATAGCAACGCAGCCGTGTTGATCAATAAGCAGGGCGAACCCATCGGCACCCGTATTTTTGGCCCCGTAACGCGTGAACTTCGTGCCAAGAAGTACATGAAAATCGTTTCTCTAGCGCCTGAGGTGCTGTGATGTTGAGCAAAATCAAAAAAGGCGATCGCGTGATCGTAACCACAGGGCGCTCCAAAGGCGTTTCCGGTGAAGTGCTTCGGGTGTTGCCCAAAAGCGGAACTGCGTTTGTGCAGGGTGT
Source organism: Thalassospiraceae bacterium (assembly GCA_030637205.1). Classification (GTDB taxonomy): domain Bacteria; phylum Pseudomonadota; class Alphaproteobacteria; order Rhodospirillales; family Magnetovibrionaceae; genus DAOVVL01. The sequence goes on from DAOVVL010000004.1 coordinate 5,949, forward strand.
AAACATGGTCAAGCGCCATACCCGCCAGACCCAGACGGCTGAAGGCGGCATCATTGAAAAAGAAGCTGAGATTAATCTTTCCAACCTTGCCCATATCGATCCCAAGGACGGCAAGCCGACCCGTGTCGGCGTCAAAGTCCTGAAAGACGGTAAAAAGGTGCGCTTTGCCAAACGTTCCGGCGAAGTCCTGGACGCGTAAGGGAGGCATGAAACAAATGACACGTTTACTTGATATCTATCGTTCAGACGTTGTTCCGGCCATGCAGCAGGAATTCAACTACGCGAACGTCATGCAAATGCCCAAGCTCGACAAGGTCGTCTTGAATATGGGTGTTGGCGAAGCGGCGCTGGACAAGAAAAAGATCGAAGGCGCGTATTCCGACATGACCAGGATCGCTGGCCAAAAGCCGGTGAAAACGAAGGCCAAAAACTCCATCGCGGCGTTCAAGCTGCGCGAGGAAATGGTCGTCGGCACCAAGGTTACGTTGCGCAAGGACCGGATGTTCGAATTCCTTGACCGCCTTATCTATATCGCACTGCCGCGGGTTCGTGATTTCCGCGGTTTGTCGCCAAAAGGATTTGACGGCAATGGCAACTACGCCATGGGCTTGAAGGAACAGATCGTGTTCCCCGAAATCGATTACGACCAAGTCGATAAAATTCGGGGCATGGATATTGTGATCTGCACCACCGCAACAAATGATGCGGAAGCAATTGCCCTTTTGAAGGCGTTCAACATGCCGTTTGCCGGCCAAACCGGAGGAAATAACTAATGGCTAAGAAATCTGTCGTTGAGCGCAACGAGAAGCGTATCCGTATGGTGGCGCGTTTTGCTGTCAAACGTGCGCGCCTCAAGGCTATGATCAGGGACCGTAGCATCAGCGATGAAGAGCGCTTCGAAGCACAATTCAAATTGAACCAGATGCCGCGCAACTCTGCACCTGCTCGGGTGCGTCTGCGTTGCGGTCTTTCTGGTCGTTCGCGCGGTAATTACCGTAAATTTAAATTGTCTCGCATCGCACTTCGCGATCTGGCCAGCCGTGGTGAAATCCCCGGCATGGTCAAGTCGAGCTGGTAAGGGAGGACTGATCAATGTCAATGTCTGATCCTCTGGGCGATATGCTCACTCGTATCCGTAACGGCCAAATGGCCCGCAAAAGCGCGATCGTCGCGCCTGCGTCCAAGTTCCGGACCAACGTTCTTGAGGTTTTGCAACGCGAAGGTTACATCCGCGGTTTTGAAGAATACGAAATCAAAACCGGGATTCGCGAAATCAAGATTGAACTCAAGTACCACGAGGGCGAGCCCGTAATTCAGAAAATTGCACGTGTGTCCAAACCGGGCCGCCGTGTTTATTCCAAGATTAAAGACCTGACCAATGTTTATAACGGTCTTGGAATTTCCATCATTTCCACACCCCAGGGTGTTATGTCGGATACTGAGGCCCGCAAGGCCAATGTCGGAGGAGAAATCCTCTGCCAAGTATTCTGATCGACGAGAAGGGCAGGAAAAGAAAATGTCACGTATCGGTATGAACTCCATCAGCGTTCCAGACGGCGTCAGCGTCGTAATTGCAGGATCGCTTATCACCGCCAAGGGCAAGCTGGGCGAACTATCCGCACAGTTGACCGACGACGTTGTCGTCAGTCAGGCCGATGGCAAGATCACGGTCAGCCCCCGCGAAGGTGCTTCACGCGCCAAGCAGATGTGGGGCATGGCACGCAGCATCATCAACAACCTTGTGGTTGGTGTCGCGGAAGGCTTCAGCAAAAAGCTTGAAATCCAGGGCGTTGGTTATCGTGCCCAGGTGCAAGGCAAGGATCTTGTGTTGCAGCTAGGCTTTAGCCATGAAGTGCGCTATCCGATGCCCCAGGGTATCGAAATCAAGTGCGCCGACCAGACCCACATTGAAATCTCCGGCGCAGACAAGCAAAAGGTCGGCCAGGTTGCGGCAGAAATCCGCGCTTACCGTCCGCCTGAACCCTACAAGGGCAAGGGTGTGCGTTACGAGGACGAATATATCATCCGCAAGGAAGGTAAGAAAAAGTAAGGCATGTCTCATGGATAACTCGAGAAAACTTTTTAACCGTCGTAAAAACCGGATCCGCAACCGGATCGCCAAGGGTGGCAATACGCGCCCCCGGCTGTCTGTGTTTCGTTCCAGCAAGTACATCTACGTCCAGGTCATCGATGATGCCAAGGGCGCAACGGTGGCTTCGGCTTCCAGTCTGGAAAAGGATTTCAAAGGCAAGACGGGTGCTGACAGCTCCGCTGCTGTAGAAGTTGGCAAGTTGATTGCCGCACGCGCCATCAAGGCCGGGGTCACTGATGTGATCTTCGATCGTGGTGGATACAAATATCATGGCCGCGTTAAGGCCCTTGCTGATGCTGCCCGTGAGGGCGGCCTCTCATTCTAAGGAGAGTTGGATAATGAACCAGCCTGCACCTCAACGTTCTGATCGTCGCCCCCGTGGTGGTGATCGTGAAGAATCCGATCTGATCGACCGCCTGGTTGGCATCAACCGCGTTTCCAAGGTGGTTAAGGGTGGTCGTAACTTCTCGTTCGCCGCACTGGTTGTGGTCGGCGACGGCAAAGGCAAAGTCGGTTTTGGTACCGGCAAGGCCCGCGAAGTTCCCGAAGCCATCCGCAAGGCAACCGACACCGCGAAGAAGAACATGATCCATGTTCCGCTTCGTGATGGCCGCACGCTGCACCACGACGTTGAAGGCCACTATGGCGCCGGACACGTGGTTCTGCGCAGCGCACCAGCCGGTACCGGCGTAATCGCCGGTGGCCCGATGCGTGCCGTGTTCGAATCCATGGGCGTGCAGGATGTGGTCACCAAATCTATCGGTAGCCAGAACCCGCACAACATGATCAAGGCGACGTTCAACGCGTTGAAAAACAGCTCTTCGCCCCGTTCCGTTGCAGCGCGCCGTGGCCTCAAGGTGGGCGACATTGTCGGCCGCCGTGGCGACGAAGCCGCTTCCTAAAGGAGTTTAACAGCCATGGCTGCTAAAAAGACCGTCAAGGTGACCCAGACAGGCAGCCCCATCGGGCGGCCCAAGGATCAGCACGCGACCCTCAAGGGTTTGGGTCTCAACAAGATGAACCGCACCCGCGAACTTGAAGATACGCCTGCCGTACGTGGCATGATCAACAAGGTTTCGCACCTGGTTCGCGTAGAAGAAGCCGGATAAGGAGCCTTTTAAAGGCTAACCAATTCACTTAAGGGAATAAGAAGATGAAGCTCAATCAACTCAGCGATAACGATGGCGCTACCAAAAATCGCAAGCGCATCGGTCGTGGTATCGGTTCCGGTAAAGGCAAAACCGGCGGTCGTGGCATTAAAGGTCAGAAATCCAGAAGCGGTGTTTCGCTGGTTGGTTTCGAAGGTGGCCAGATGCCTTTGTATCGTCGCCTGCCCAAACGCGGTTTCACCAATATCTTCCGCAAGAAGTTTGCCGAAATCAATATCGGCCGTTTGCAAAAGGCCATCGATGAAGGCACGCTGGACGCCAAGACCGACATCAACGAAGCATCTTTGCGCGCCGCGGGCCTGATCAAGGGCCGGGTGGATGGTATTCGCATCCTGGCCAAGGGTGATCTGAAAGCCAAGCTCAAGATCGAAGCCGATGGCGCCTCTGCCGGTGCACTTGCTGCGGTTGAGAAGGCCGGTGGTTCGATCGCTGTTAAAGCCAAGCCTGAGCCTGCCAAGACTGGCAAAAAAGCTGAACGTCGTGCTGCTGCCGCTGAAAAGCGCGCTGCACGTAACGCTTAAATTTAAGGAATACTAGCCCATGAGTTCAGCAGCCGAGCAACTTGCCCGGAATATGAATTTCAGCGCCTTGGGAAAGGCGGAGGAACTCAAGAAACGCATCTGGTTCACACTGGGTGCGTTGATCGTGTACCGTTTGGGCACCTACATTCCGCTGCCCGGCGTCGATGCCGTGGTTTTGCAGGATATCTTCAAACAAAACGCATCAGGCCTTTTGGGCATGTTCGACATGTTCACAGGTGGCGCGCTTTCGCGCATGACCATCTTTGCGCTCAATATCATGCCGTACATTTCTGCCAGTATTATCATGCAGTTAATGACGGCCATCTCGCCTAAACTTGCGCAACTCAAGAAAGAAGGCGAAACCGGGCGCAAGGCCATCAACCAATACACCCGCTATCTCACCGTGATGATTACGGTGATGCAGGCGTACGGTATTGCCGTTGGTATTGAAGGCACCACGTCTTCATTGGGCGCCGCCGTGGCCGATCCGGGCTGGTTCTTCCGCTTTACCGCCGTCATCACGCTGACCGGCGGCACCATTTTCCTGATGTGGCTGGGCGAACAGATCACCCAGCGCGGCGTCGGTAATGGCATTTCGCTGATTATTTTCGCCGGCATCGTTGCCAACCTGCCGACAGCCCTTGCATCGACGCTGGAACTGGGGCGCACCGGCGCCATGTCGACGCTGTTCATCGTTGGCCTGCTTGTGATGTCGGTTGCGGTTATCTTTTTCATCGTGTTCATGGAACGCGGCCAGCGCCGGGTCATTGTTCAGTATCCCAAGCGCCAGCAGGGCAACCGTGCGGCCGAAGGCCAAAGCACGCATCTACCGTTGAAGGTAAACACCGCCGGCGTGATCCCGCCGATCTTTGCCGGTTCGCTGTTATCGCTGCCGGTCACCATCATTGCCTTTTCTTCCGGAAGCGGGCCTGAATGGATGACCACCGTGACCTCACTGATCGGTCGTGGTCAGCCGCTTTATCTGGCGATCTATACGTTTATGATTGTGTTTTTTGCGTTCTTTTATACCGCCGTGGTGTTTAACCCTTCTGACACCGCAGACAACCTGAAGAAATATGGCGGCTTTGTTCCCGGAATCCGGCCCGGCAAAAACACCGCCGACTATCTGGACAAGCTGTTGACGCGCCTGACCGTGGTTGGTGCGGCCTACCTGGCAGCGGTTTGTTTGTTGCCGGAAATTCTGATGAGTAAATATTCCGTACCGTTTTATTTCGGTGGGACCTCCCTGTTGATCGTTGTGACGGTGACCATGGATACCGTCGCGCAGGTCCAATCACACATGCTGGCACACCAGTATGAAGGCCTGATCAAAAAGGCCAAATTGAGGGGGAGACGTTAAACCGTGACTAATCTTATTTTGTTGGGCCCGCCGGGCGCCGGTAAAGGCACCCAGGCCAAGCGCCTTGAAGAAAAGTATTCGCTTGTACAGCTTTCGACCGGCGACATGCTGCGCGCGGAAGTGAAATCAGGCAGTGATTTGGGTAAACAGGCCAAGGAAATCATGGAATCGGGTGGACTGGTTTCGGACGAAATCATCATCGGCATGATTTCCGGGCGCATCGACCAGGACGACTGCAAAGGCGGCTTCATCCTTGATGGCTTCCCCCGCACCGTGCCCCAGGCCGAGGCTCTGGACACCATGTTGAAGGACAAATCCATCAATATGGACCATGTGATCGAGCTGGAAGTCGATGACGAAGCCATGATTGAGCGCATTTGTGGGCGGTTTACCTGCTCAAAATGTGGTGCTGGCTTCCATGACAAGTTCCAACCCCTTGAAAAAGAAGGGGTTTGTGATAAGTGCGGCGCAACTGAGTTCACGCGCCGTGCGGATGATAATGAAGAAACTGTCCGTGCCAGGCTTGTCGCCTATCACGAACAGACGGCTCCGATTGCTGCATACTATGGTAACCGGGGAATATTGAAACGTGTTGACGGAATGGCGGAAATAGACGCTGTAACCCGTCAATTGGAAGAAATCGTAGGTTAAAGAAGACGTGTTGACTTGGGAGCCGGAGTGCATATAATCCGCCCTCTCAAACCCCTTGGCAACGCGATTTTCGCTTGAAAACCAGTGTTTAAGGAGAATCGGCTTTGGCTCGAATCGCCGGCGTAAACATCCCGACTGCCAAGCGCGTCGTGATCGCCCTGACATACATCCACGGCATTGGCCGCACGAAGGCAGTACACATCTGTGAAAAGGTGGGCATTCCTTCAGAGCGCCGTGTTAGTGAACTCACAGATGCAGAAGTTATCCGCATTCGTGAAACCATTGATAGCGACCATCAGGTAGAAGGTGATCTTCGCCGCGAAGTCGCGATGAATATCAAACGCCTGATGGATCTGGGCTGCTACCGCGGCCTTCGTCACCGTCGTGGCCTTCCGGTCCGTGGCCAGCGCACGCATACCAATGCGCGCACCCGCAAAGGTCCGGCCAAGGCGATCGCCGGTAAAAAGAAGTAATCTTTAAGGAATACTACGAATGGCAAAGGCAACCACACGTCCACGTCGTCGCGAGCGCAAGAACATCGTATCTGGTGTCGCGCATGTGAACGCTACGTTTAACAACACCATGATCACCATTTCCGATGCGCAGGGTAACGCCATCGCATGGTCGTCTGCCGGTTCGCAGGGCTTCAAAGGGTCACGCAAGTCGACCCCGTATGCTGCCCAGATGGCCGCCGAAGACGTTGGCAAAAAAGCCCAAGAGCATGGCATGCAGACCCTTGAGGTCCAAGTCAAAGGCCCCGGTTCGGGCCGTGAATCGGCGCTTCGCGCCTTGCAGGCTGTTGGGTTCACCATTACGTCCATTCGTGACGTGACGCCGATCCCGCATAACGGCTGCCGCCCGAGAAAACGCCGCCGCGTTTAACTTGGGCTTCCCGAAACTTCGGGCTTTTGATTTTCCCGGCTTTGGCCGGGTTGATAATACGAGGCTCTTATCCTGACCTAAGAGCCATATTCGCAACGTGTTAGTCGTGAGGACGCACCCGTGATTCAGAAAAACTGGCAAGAAATTATTAAACCGACCAAACTTGACGTCGTAGAAGGCGCAGCAGTGGGTCGCCACGCTACCATCGTCGCCGAACCTCTTGAAAGGGGCTTTGGCCTGACCTTGGGTAATGCGCTTCGCCGCGTGTTGCTTTCATCGCTTCGTGGCGGTGCCGTGACCGCTGTGCAGATTGATGGCGTGTTGCACGAATTTTCGTCCATTCCGGGCGTTCGTGAAGATGTCACCGACATCATCCTCAACATCAAGTCGATGGGCCTGAAGGTGCATTCCGAAGGCAAAAAGCGCATGACCCTTTCGGTCGACAAGCCGGGCGCAATTACCGCCGGCATGATCGACACGGGTGCCGACATCGAAGTCATGGACCCCGATCTGGTGCTTTGTCATCTCGATCAGGGTGCCAAGCTGCACATGGAATTCACCGTTGATACCGGCAAGGGTTATGTTGCCGCATCTGAAAACCGCCCCGAAGATCCGCCGATTGGGCTTATTCCCATCGACGCCGTGTTTTCGCCGGTGCGCAAGGTTAGCTACAAGGTGGAAAACACCCGTGTTGGTCAAGCGACCGATCTCGACAAGCTGACCCTTGAAGTCACCACCAACGGTTCCGTTACTCCGGAAGACGCTATCGCGCTCGCCGGTCGTATCCTGACCGAACAGCTTCGCCTGTTTATCAACTTTGAAGAACCCGAAGTTGCCAAACCCGAAGAAGAAGCTCAGGACGAATTGCCGTTCAACAAGAACCTTCTGCGCAAGGTCGACGAACTGGAACTTTCGGTTCGTTCCGCCAATTGCCTGAAAAACGACAACATCATCTACATCGGCGATCTGGTTCAGAAATCCGAAGCCGATATGCTGCGTACCCCGAACTTTGGCCGCAAGTCCTTAAACGAAATCAAGGAAGTGTTGTCGCAGATGGGTCTGCATCTGGGCATGGAAATCGCCAACTGGCCGCCTGAAAATATTGAAGACCTGGCCAAGCGCCTCGAAGAGCCGTTCTAAGCAACGGACTTTGAATTAAAGCCGGACCGTCGGTCCGCATCTGTCGTACCCATTTGGATGGGGCGCGCAGATAACACAATCGATCTCGCGAGCGAGGTCAGGAGCAAAAGGAGACCGTCCCCATGCGTCATCGCAAAGGACTTCGTAAACTAAATCGTACCAGTAGCCACCGTAAGGCTATGTTTTCGAACATGGCGGCCTCGCTGCTGATCCACGAACAGATCAACACCACGTTGCCCAAAGCAAAAGAATTGCGTCGCATCGCCGACAAGATGATTTCGCTGGGCAAACGTGGCGATCTTCACGCGCGTCGTCAGGCTTATTCTTTCTTGCGCGACGAAGCTGCTGTGGCCAAATTGTTTGATACATTGGCCGCTCGCTATAAGGACCGCCCCGGCGGTTATACCCGCGTATTGAAGGCTGGTTTTCGCTACGGCGACGCAGCGCCCATGGCTATCATGGAACTGGTTGAACGCGACGTGAGCGCCAAGGGTGCCGAAGACCGCGCCCGTGAAGCCGCCCGCGCCGCAGCCGAGGCTGAAGCCGAATAACCGGCTTTGCCATTTAAGAGCTTACAAAGAGGCGGCCCTGAGTGGCTGCCTCTTTTTTTATCCGGGGCTTGGGGGTGGGGTGCTAGACTGCCCCGGCCTTAACTACCCCGGCCTTAACTACCCCGGCCTTGCCACCACGAACGACATTTTAAGAAGAACGCCATGCTGATGACCCGAATGATGCCGCTTTGCCTCTTGTTCACCGCGTTGGTGGCGGGCCCTGCTGTGGCGCAAAACCAACTTAAAGAAGTTCCCGGCTCAGGCGCTGAAGTCCAGTTATCCTTCGCGCCGCTGGTCAAACGCGCATCGCCTGCGGTGGTCAATATTTACACCGCAAAAACGGTGCGCGTGCGTCGCTTTGCGCCGTTGTTTGACGATCCATTTTTCCAGCAGTTTTTTGGCCGTTCCATGCGCCGGGCGCTTCCGGGACCACAAAAAAAGGTGCAGAACTCGCTCGGTTCCGGTGTGCTGGTGGCGGCCGACGGCTTGATCGTGACCAACCACCACGTCATCGAAGGTGCCGAGGAAATCAAGGTGGTGTTATCGGATCGCCGTGAATTTGAAGCGCGCATCATCGGCACCGATGAGCGCACCGATCTGGCGGTGCTGAAAGTTGATACCAAGGGCGAGGCGCTGGCGCATTTACAGTTGAGCGATTCAGATCGCCTCGAAGTCGGCGATCTGGTGCTGGCCATCGGCAACCCGTTCGGCGTTGGCCAGACGGTCACCAGCGGCATCGTGTCAGCACTGGCGCGTACCGGTGTCGGCATTTCCGATTTAAATTCGTTCATCCAGACCGACGCCGCGATCAATCCCGGCAATTCCGGCGGCGCGCTGGTTTCCATGAACGGCCATCTGGTCGGTATCAACACCGCCATTTTTTCGCGCTCCGGCGGATCACTTGGCATTGGCTTTGCCATTCCGTCGAATATGGTGCGCACCGTGGTCAAGGGCATACAGGCGGGCGGGCGCGCGGTTCGTCCGTGGTTTGGTGCATCGGGCCAGCGGGTCACGGCCTTGATTGCAGAAAACATCGGGCTATCGAGACCGTACGGGGTGATGATCACCAGCCTTTATCAGGGTGGCCCGGCTGAACGCGGCGGCCTGCAACAGGGTGACGTGGTGCTTGAAATTGCCGGCCATGAAATTCAGGACCCACAGGAACTGCGTTTTCGCATCGCCATTCTGTCGCCGGGCGGTAAAGTAAACCTGAACGTCTGGCGCGGTGACCGCGCCGTGTCGTTGAACCTGCCGCTGGAATTGGCCCCGGAAGTTCCACCCCGCAAATCAACCGTGCTGAAAGGCCGCCATCCCATCGTCGGCGCCACCATTGCCAACCTGTCGCCGGCATTGGCCGAAGAAATGGGCATGGATATGACATCGCGTGGCGTTATTATTCTCGACGTTGGTGCAAACTCGTCCGCCGCCCAATTCGGTTTCAAGGCCGGCGATATACTAAAGGAAGTGAACGCGGTCCCGATAACCAGTGTTAAAGGTGCGTTGAAACAATTGATGCAGATGCCCAAATCATGGCGCATTACCGTGAACCGTGATGGGCGAGACCTGAGTTTGGTGATCCGCCTATGACCTCATTGTTTGAATCCCAAGCCCCGCGCCCGTTGGCCGACCGGCTGCGCCCCCTGGCGATGGATCAGGTGGTGGGGCAGGGTCATTTGTTGGGTGTCGATGGCCCCATTGGCCGCCAGGTTCAGGCGGGCAGGCTTTCATCAATGATGTTGTGGGGGCCGCCGGGCACCGGCAAGACCACCATTGCAAGGTTGCTGGCCGAGCATACCGATTTTTATTTCGAGCCGCTGTCGGCCGTGTTTACCGGCGTTGCCGATTTGCGCAAAGTGTTCGAGCGCGCCCGCGAACGGCGCAAAGGCGGGCAGGGCACGTTGTTGTTCATTGATGAAATCCATCGCTTTAACCGCGTCCAGCAAGATGGTTTTTTGCCCTACGTCGAAGACGGCACCATCATTTTGGTGGGTGCTACCACGGAAAATCCATCGTTTGAGCTGAACGCTGCGTTGCTTTCGCGCGCGCAGGTGTTGGTCTTGAACCGACTGGACGATGCGGCGCTGGAAGAATTGCTGGTTCGCGCTGAAAAAGCCGACGCCAAACCGCTTAACCTGGAACCAGAGGCCCGTGCATCGTTGCGTGCCATGGCTGACGGTGACGGGCGCTATCTGTTGAACATGGCCGAAGAAGTGCTGGCACTTGAACCTTCTGATAAACCGCTTTCGACCAACGATCTGGCGCAAGTGGTGCAAAAGCGCATGCCGCTTTACGACAAATCACAAGATGGCCATTTCAACCTGATTTCGGCGTTGCATAAATCGTTGCGCGGTTCAGACACCGACGCCGCCCTGTACTGGTTTGCCCGTATGCTTGATGGCGGTGAAGACCCCAACTATATTGCGCGCCGTCTGGCGCGTTTTGCCGTCGAAGATATCGGGCTGGCTGATCCGCAAGCGTTGGTGCAGGCCACGGCCGCGTGGGATGCGTATGAACGTTTGGGCTCACCCGAAGGCGAACTGGCGCTGGTGCAGTTGGTGATCTATTTGGGATCGGCGCCAAAATCAAATGCGGCGTATCGCGCCGAGGCCGCCGCTAAACGGGCTGCCAAGGAAACCGGATCGTTGATGCCGCCCATGCACATCCTCAATGCGCCGACCAAAATGATGAAAGATCTCGGCTATTCCAAGGGTTATGAATATGACCACGACGCACAAGATGGTTTTTCCGGGCAAAACTATTTTCCCGACGAGATGGCGCGGGGGCGCTATTATCAGCCAAAGGAAATCGGCTTCGAGCGTGAGATCAAAAAGCGTCTCGATTACTGGCAAAAGCTGCGCGCGCGAAAGACGCCGGGTGAGCCTGATCGCGATGGGGGGAAAACATGACACTGCAAATGGTTTTTTATGTCGGCCTTGGCGGTGCGGTGGGCGCGATACTCAGGTTTCTGACCATGAGCGCCATCGGGCATTATTTTCACAGCCAGTTTCCCATCAGCACCTTTATTGTCAACGTGGTGGGCTCGTTTGCGCTAGGCGCGCTGCTTGAAATCATGGCGTTGCAGTGGTCACCATCGCCGGAACTGCGCGCCATGTTGGTGGTCGGCACGCTGGGTGCGTTCACCACGTTCTCGACCTTTTCGATGGACCTGTATTACCTGTTTGATCGCGGCTTTCTGCTTTCGGCGGTGGCTTATGCACTGGGTTCGGTGCTGTTGTGTCTGGCCGGCTTCTGGGCTGGCATGGCGGTGTTCAGGGGTGTATTGGCTTAAGCTATGGCAGTCGAACTGATAACCATTGTAGAAGAAGATGCCGACCAGCGCCTCGATCGCTGGTTCAAGCGACGCTATCCCGGCGTCACGCAAGGCCGCTTGCAAAAAATGTTGCGCACGGGTCAGGTGCGCGTTGATGGCAAACGTATCAAGGAAGCGGGCTTTCGTTTGCAAACCGGCCACGAAGTCCGCGTGCCGCCGATGTCCGAAGGTGATCAAAACCGCCCGCGCAAATCCGATAACCCGGCAAACAAGGTGGCCGTTGACCCAGCCGAGCTTGAAGCCCTTCGCGCGCGGGTCTTATATAAAGACGACCATGTGCTGGTCATTGATAAACCC
>DAOVVL010000057.1 GCA_030637205.1 Thalassospiraceae bacterium
AATCAATGACCCGTTTTACCGCGACCAGAACTTTCACGTTACCCTCACTTTATTTATTTGTTTGCTTAAATTCATCGCCCACCACCGGGCTTCCATAAACCATCTGATTGGCCGGCGTTGTTCGCAACGCGCGCCAGCTGAAACAACAGGTCCGATAGGCGGTTGAGATACTTGAGCGCCTCGGCGTTTAATTCGGTTTCGCCGTTCAGCGCCACTGCGCGGCGTTCGGCGCGCCGTACAATGGTGCGCGCCAGATGCAGGGCCGCAGCCGCCTGGGTTCCGCCCGGTAAAATGAAAGAAGTCAGTTGAGCAAGGTCGCCCGTCAGCCGGTCGATCTCTGCTTCCAGATGCACAACCTGTTCTGCCACGATGCGTAACGCGCCTTCGTCTTTGGGTCCACCCAGCGGAGTTGCCAGGTCCGCGCCCAGATCAAACAGGTCGTTCTGGATTTGCTGCAGCAGTTCCCGGTTTGGCGCGGGCATCACGACCATGGCCACACCGATGGCGGCATTGGCTTCTTCCACGGCGCCAATGGCCCTGAATACGGGGGCGTCCTTGGACTGGCGGCTGCCATCTACCAGGCCGCTTTCGCCCTTATCGCCGCCTTTGGTATAGATTTTATCAAGCTTGACCATGATCGAACCTTAATCCCAAACCGGTGCGCAGAAAAGTATCAGCTGTTGCGAAGTCATCAAGCCCTGGCGCTCTTGATTTCATCGGAAAAACAAAATGTGTCACCGCCCGAACGTTTTGCCGCATACATGGCTTTATCGGCTTCGGCAATTATTTGGCGCACCGTGTCGCCGGGCTCGAACCCGTCAAACATTACCACCCCGGCGCTTGCGTACACACGGGCTTGTTTGCCTTCAATGGTGATATCTGGCGAAACCGCTTCGATCATCTTTTTGGCATATATGCGCGCCGCCTCTTTATTCTGTGTTTGTTCAATGATGACGCAAAACTCATCGCCGCCAAGGCGCGCGATAAAATCGGTTTCGCGGGTGATGACCCGCAAACGCTTGGACGTCAGCTTTAAAACCTCATCGCCAAAATTATGGCCAAGGGTATCGTTGATTTCCTTAAATCCATCCAGATCAATAAATACCACAGCACCCATCACCTTGCTGCGTCGTGCACGCGCCAGTGCTTCGTTGAGATGATGTTCGTAACTTCGCCGGTTGTTCAGGCCGGTAAGTGGGTCGTGCAACGCCATGTGTTCCAGTGCTTCGCGGTTTTCCACCATGTGGGTAACGTCGCGCACGGTGCCTTCCACGCCAACCACTTCGCCAGCGAAATCCAGCAGGTATTGCGCATTGGTCGAAATCCATACGCGCCTTCCATCCTTATAGTTCATCAGGGATTCGAAATTACGAACTTTGCCGTTTCCTTTTTTAAGTAATTTGGAAAAGCGGTCACGGCCGTCATCTGATGCGTAGAAATCAGCGGCATTCATATTGATTACTTCATCAATTTCCCAACCCGTAATTTCCTTGACCGGACCAGCGGCGAAGGTGATGACGCCATTTTCATCAGCGCGGTAATACAGTTCTTCCATATTGCTGAGGATGCCGCGCAACTCGGCTTCAGAATCGATAAGGGCGGCTTCCATTCTGCGGCGTCGCGTGATGTCCTGAGCGATAAACAGGACGCAGTCTTCGCCATCCATAACGATCTTCGATGCGGAAATCATAATGTCGATAAATTCACCGGATTTCTTTCGCAGCTGGGTTTCATAGTTTTGCACCCGCCCTTCTTCGGCAAGAATTTGAACGACCTCGTCGCGGTGTTCAGGTGTCGGCCAGATATTTAAATCTTCAACGGTCTTGCCGATAACTTCGTCACGTGTATATCCCAGCGTTTGAAGCCAATGGTCATTGACTTCGCGGTGGCGGCCTTCAATAACGGAGCTGATGGCAATCAGGCTGGGGCTGGCATTAAGTGCCGAGTTGAGAATATTTTCGCGTTCCTGCAATTTTACGTTGGCGTGCGATTCTTCCAGCTGCTCGACCAACGGCAGCCATGAAAGAAAACCAATAAACAGGAAAAGAAATCCGCCCAAATAGCCGATAATTTCTTTGGCAAAAGTGTGAAGCGCGATATCGTCGAATATATATATCGTAACAAGGTTGTGAGAAGCCTCAACAACGCCTATCGCGGTCGCAAACGTGATCAGCCCGGCACCGGTCAGGATCAGGCGCCAGCCTTTCTGGTTTCGGATCAGGGCTTTTTTATTAAGCGCAAACAGATAGACAGACATCCCCAACACCGCTGCGGTGAGCAAGGTGTTCATAAATAATGCCGGGGTCAGGGGAATGGTCTGCAAGGGATCCTGTTCCTAGTGCAATTTGGTCAATTGGTGTCTATTTAGACACCTTTAGCAGGCCCCGTGCAATAACGTGGGCCTGAATTTCCGCCGCACCTTCGAAAATGTTGAGAATGCGCGAATCGACCAATACGCGCGATACCGGGTATTCCAGCGCGTATCCGTTGCCGCCATGGATTTGCAGCGCATTATCGGCGCACGCCCATGCCACGCGGGCGGCCAGCAATTTGGCCATACCGGCCTCAATATCCGAGCGCCGATCGTGGTCTTTTTCACGCGCCGCAAAATGGGTCAGCTGGCGCGCAATCTGGATTTCTGTTGCCATCCACGCCAGTTTTCCCGATACGCGGGGGAACGCGATCAAGGCTTTGCCAAACTGGATGCGTTCATGGGCGTAGCGCAGCCCCAAATCCAGCGCATTGGCAGCCACGCCCACGGCGCGCGCCGCGGTCTGGATACGCGCGGCTTCAAACGTGGCCATCAGTTGTTTAAAACCCTGGCCCTGGACGGGGCCCAGCAGCGCATCGTCGGGGACTTCCAGCCCGTCAAACGCCAGCTCGAACTCCTTCATGCCGCGATAGCCCAGAACTTCAATTTCGCTTCCGCTAAGCCCATCTAAAGGAAATGGATCACCGTCCGTGCCGCGCGGCTTTTCGATCAGGAACATCGATAGCCCCTTGTAACCCGGCTCGTCCGCGTCGGTGCGCGCCAGCAGCGTCATCAGGTCCGAGCGCGAGGCGTGCGTGATCCAGGTCTTGGCGCCGGTAATGCGCCAGCCATTTTCCGTTTTTTCAGCGCGCGTCTTGAGGCTGGCGAGGTCCGATCCGGTGTTGGGTTCCGTAAACACAGCGGTCGGCAGAATTTCGCCGGACGCAATTTTGGGCAAGTATTTTTCCTTTTGTGCGTCCGTGCCGCCCAGACGGATCAGTTCAGCCGCAATCTCAGAACGCGTGCCAAGCGACCCAACCCCGATGTAGCCGCGCGAAAGCTCTTCCGTCACCACGCACATGGCGGTCTTGCCCATGTCCAGCCCGCCGAACTCTTCGGGGATGGTCAGGCCGAAGACCCCCAGTTCGGACATTTGCGCAATAACTTCGTCGGGGATCAGGATGTCTTGTCCGTGCCAGTTGCCTGCGTTGGGGGCGATTTCTTCCGCGGCGAAACGACGAAACTGCTCGCTGACCATTTCCAGCGTTTCATCGCCCAGCCCGTCGTTGCCGTAGCTTGATGTGTGAACGTCCAGCAGTTCGGCCAATCGTGCGCGCGCGCCCGTGGTGTTGCCGCCAATTCGAAGCGTTGCCGCGCCGCCGTCATTTAATGCGCTTAACGCGTCTTCATTTAAGCCTAAATCGGTGGGGCGCACGATTTCCACCTGGCTCATGGCGATGCCGCCGCTTAGCTGGTTCAGGTATTCGCCAAATGCGATTTGCAATATGAGCTGTTCGGTTTCTGTAAACTTGCCATCGGCGTCCAGGCGTTCAGCCCAATGCACCATTTGTTCAAGCGCCGCCGCGTAAGTAGCGATCCACGCAAGCCCATGGGCGGCGAACTGGTCTTGTTCCAGAAGGTCACTATCAACCTTGTCGTCTTTCAGGACACGCGCACGCACGCTTTCGCGGGCAAGCTTGCTGAACGCCGCCGCCTGGCTTGCGGCATCGCTGCAAAGGGGGATCAGATTTTCCAAAACGCACGACATGGCATCTTTCCTGACAGGTTGGTTGGTTTAGAGACACGCCTTAACGCTGCGCCGGCCGGGTTTCAGGGCCTGAACCAGCACCGCCATATTACCGGGTTTGTGTTCATTCTTTCGCATTTTCATGTGTGCGGCGGGGATATCATCCCACGCGAAGACTTCCGACATGCACGGGTTTATGCGTTTCTCAATAACCAGCCGGTTGGCTTCGGATGCCTGTTTCAGGTGTGCAAAGTGGCTGCCTTGAATGCGTTTTTGGCGCATCCACACGAAACGCGCATCAAATGTAATATTGTATCCCGTGGTGCCGGCGCAAAACACCACCATGCCACCGCGTTTGACGACAAAGCATGATACCGGAAAAGTCATTTCGCCGGGATGTTCGAACACCATGTCCACATCAACACCTTTGCCGGTAATGTCCCAGATGGCTTTGCCGAACGCGCGACAGCGTTTCATGTAATCGCCGTATTCTTTCACGTCGCCGACTTCGGGCAAACGGCCCCAGCAGTCGAAATCCTTGCGGTTGATCACACCCTTGGCGCCAAGACCCATCACGAAGTCGCGTTTGCTTTCATCTGAAATCACGCCAATGGCGTTTGCCCCGGCCGTTTTGATCAGCTGCACCGCCATGGAGCCCAGGCCCCCCGATGCACCCCACACCAAAACATTTTGCCCCGGCCCCAGATCGTGGGGGGGATGGCCGAACAACATCCGGTACGCGGTCGCCAGCGTCAGCGTGTAACACGCGCTTTCTTCCCATGTCAGGTGTTGGGGGCGCGCCATCAATTGTTGGCCCTGAACGCGGGTGAACTGGGCGAACGAGCCGTCGGGGGTCTCGTACCCCCAAATTTTCTGGCTTGGCGAATACATGGGGTCGCCGCCGTTGCATTCTTCGTCATCGCCCGCATCTTGGTTGCAATGCACCACCACTTCGTCGCCGACCTTCCAGCGTTTGACCCGCGCGCCAACCGCCCACACGATGCCCGACGCGTCCGAGCCTGCGATGTGAAAATCCTGTTTGTGAACGTCGAACACCGAAACCGGAATGCCTAACGATGCCCACACCCCGTTGTAGTTCACGCCCGCCGCCATGACCAAAACCAGCACTTCGTCGGGGCCGATATCGGGGGTGTTGACGGCCTCGACCTGCATCGCCTGATCGGGTTCGCCTTCGCGTTCACGGCGAATGGCCCACGCGTACATTTGGTTCGGTACGTGGCCCAGCGGCGGCAGCTCGCCGATTTCATAGAGGTCTTTTTCAGGCTGGCCTTCAAGCAGGGCTTGGGTGGCGTCATTCATTAGGCTTCTCCCCGGTCATCATAAGTGGTGCGCCAAGTATGAACCATGGGACAATTATATTGCAACGCACAATTTTTTCGCCATTTCATCCGGCTTGCCCCGGGGTCTAAAATAGGTCACAATATGCTTGGTTTTCAGGGGTTTTTACAGAAACCCCGCATTTTTTTGGGTTCCCAAGGGATAAGCCAATGGCCTCTGATTTCGCAGATGCACAAAAAAATTCAGCGACCCGGGGGCGTGACCGCCCATGGCTGATCCGCACCTATTCGGGCCATTCGACGGCCGAAGCCTCCAACCAGCTGTTCCGCGATAACTTAGATAAGGGCCAGACGGGTTTATCGGTGGCCTTTGATCTGCCGACCCAGACCGGGCTGGATCCCGACCACCCCCTGGCGCTGGGCGAGGTCGGCAAGGTCGGCGTGCCCATATCGCATCTGGGGCACATGGAACGCCTGTTTGATGGCATCCCGTTAGACCAGATGAACACGTCCATGACCGCCAATGCCACCGCACCGTGGTTGCTGGCGCTGTATATTGCGGCGGCGAAAAAGCAAGGCGTAGATCCGGCCACGCTTTCAGGCACGGTGCAAAACGACATCATCAAAGAATATCTTTCGCGCGGCACCTATATTTTCCCGCCCGCCGCCAGCTTGAAACTGGAAACAGATGTCATCGCCTATACGTCCAGCGAAATTCCCAAATGGAACCCGGTCAATATCTGCTCGTACCATCTGCAAGAAGCCGGTGCCGAGCCCCATCAGGAACTGGCGTTTGCCATGGCCAATGCGATTTGTGTTCTGGAAAACATTCGGACACGCGCGGATGTTTCCGATGATGCGTTTCCGGCATTGGTCGGGCGCATCAGCTTTTTCCTTAACGCCGGAATGCGGTTCGTTACTGAGCTGTGCAAGGTGCGCGCATTTTCAGAAATGTGGGATGAGGTGTGCCGTGAGCGTTTCAATATCACGGATGCCAAACTGCGCCGCTTTCGTTACGGCGTACAGGTAAACTCACTGGGCCTGACCGAAGAACAGCCGGAAAACAATTCCCACCGCATCCTGATCGAAATGCTGGCCGTGGTGTTATCCAAAAACGCCCGCGCGCGCGCGGTGCAATTGCCGGCATGGAACGAAGCTTTAGGTCTGCCAAGACCATGGGACCAGCAATGGTCCATGCGTATGCAACAGATCATGGCATTTGAAACCGACCTGCTTGAATTTGATGATCTGTTTGATGGATCGAAAGTGGTCGAAGAAAAAGTTGCTACCTTAAAAACCCAGGCGCTGGAAGAAATGGCGCGTATCGAGGATCTGGGCGGGGTGTTGAAAGCCGTTGAGATCGGTTACATGAAACAGCAATTGGTCGAGGCCAACGCACGACGCATGGCGCGCATTGAAAGCGGCGAACAGGTCGTGGTTGGGGTTAACCGCTTTGAAGGCGGTGAGCCGTCACCCTTGCTGCAAAGCAGCGATACCTTCCTGACCCCCGATGCACACGCTGAAAAGGCTGAGGTGACAAGCATCCGCGCATGGCGCGAAGCCCGTGACGGGGCCAAGGTCACGGCGGCGCTCGATGAGCTGGAACGCACCGCGCGAGCGGGCGAAAACATCATGGTGGCATCCATTGCTGCGGCTGAAGTAGGTGTTACCACCGGCGAGTGGGGGCAAACCCTGCGAAACGTGTTTGGTGAATACCGCGCACCGACAGGTTTGGCAGCTGCCAGTGCGCCGCCCGAACAGTTAGATCAGGCGCGCGTCGAAGTTGAAAACCTGACGAAACGACTGGGCACCCGGCCGCGCCTTTTGGTCGCCAAGCCGGGTCTGGATGGCCATTCAAACGGCGCCGAACAAGTGGCGTTGATGGCGCGTGATGCGGGCTTTGAAGTGATTTATGAAGGCATCCGCCAGACTGCGGAAGAAATCGCATCCGCCGCCGTTGAAGAAGGTGTGCATGCGGTGGGGCTTTCGGTGCTTTCGGGTTCGCACATGGTGCTGGTCAGTGAAGTTATGAAACAGATGAAAGATCGCGGCGCCGGTGATGTCCCGATTGTGGTGGGCGGCATTATTCCAGAGCGTGATCGCGATGCGTTATTGGCTAAGGGCATCGCGCGCATCTTTACGCCCAAGGATTATCGCCTCGATCAGGTGCTGAGCGAAGTCGCCAAAATTATTGTTTAGAATATGACTGGAACTTATTGGGGTTGGCCGGGTGCGCCTTTTGCCCCGCCTGCTTTGGGTTCCTTGCCGGGGGAAAACACCGGTACCGGCATGGTATCATCGTCATACGTGTTGGCGGTTGGTATAATTGTCGGCAGGTTTTCCTGAAGGAAGCGCACCACGCCGGGGCGGTAATCATGCAGAACAAAAGCCCAGCTTACAAACAGGCCGCCCATTTCTTCAAAAGAGCCTATTTCCTTGTTATTGCCTGCTTCGTGAAGGGACTTGGCAAGGTCGTTGGAATGACCGACATACAGCCATTCGGGCCGTACCCCACCATGCCAGACCAGATATACCCCGCCCTTGCCGCTCAGGCCCGCTTCTTCCGGGTCCATGGATAGCAGGTTAAGAAAGTTGCCGCGTGCCGAGCGTATCCAGCCGGGATCGACCGGCTCGGTGATGACGTCAGGGTTTTTCTTGCTCGATTTTTTCGATTTACCAAATATTCCCATGGGTGTTCTGGTCCGATTTTCCGGGCAAATAAGGGCTTTGAAAGAATTACTCTATCACGCCTTTAGAAATCATTACGAAGTTGTGACTTCAAGCTTTAGTGTACTGATAATAAAGCATTTTTGTTCGTGGTCAAGCGCACTCAACGGGCCTGTAAAGGTGCGGTCTGGACTTTGAGCCATGTTTTAACGTCGTCTGAAAGGGTGCTGGAAAGGCGTTCAAACACCCCCGCGTGATAGGCATCCAGCCACGAAATTTCTGATGGGCTCAGCAGTTCAACATCAATCAGGGCGCGGTCGATTGGCGCCAGCGTCAGGGATTCAAACGCCAACATCTGGTGCTCGGCTTCTTCAGGCGTCAAACCTTCGATAACGCACACCAGATTTTCAATGCGAATGCCGTATTCACCTTTTTTATAATAACCGGGCTCAACCGAAAGCACCATGCCGAGCTTCAGCGTCACCCCGTCACCGCGTTTGGCAATGCGCTGCGGGCCTTCGTGAACTGAAAGATATGCGCCCACGCCGTGGCCGGTGCCGTGATCGTAATCCAGTCCCACCTGCCAAAGCGATTGTCTGGCAAGGGCGTCCAGTTCCTGGCCTGACGTGCCGACGGGAAACGTTTGCGCGCTGACCGCGATGTGGCCTTTCAGCACACGGGTGAAACGATCTTTTTGTTCAGCCGTGGGCGCACCGATGCTAACCGTGCGCGTGACATCGGTGGTGCCGTCTGGATACTGGGCACCGCTATCGACCAGATAAAGCTCGCCCGTTTTCAGGTTTCGGTTGGTTTCGGTGCTGACCCGGTAATGCACGATGGCGCCGTTGGCGCCCGCGCCCGAAATGGTCGGAAAGCTGGGGCCTTTATAGTGGTCGTGTTCCTTGCGAAATGCTTCGAGCCTTTGTGCGGCGGAAATCTCGCTGACCTCGCCGCCGGTGCCATGCTCAG
>DAOVVL010000130.1 GCA_030637205.1 Thalassospiraceae bacterium
CAGGGCCGTGGTTACGCCGCAAGACCTCGCCGCAACAGATGGTGAAGGGCGCTTAGTTTGTGGGCTGAACTACCATGACCCAGAAGCCGTGGCTGATGATGGCGTTGCCATCAAGTCTGAATTTTTGAAAGGCCTTTCGGTTGATGAGGCAAAATCTGCAGCAATACAAAAACTGAAATCACAGGGCGCCGGCGAAGGAACGGTGCAGTACCGACTGCGCGACTGGGGCGTTTCACGCCAACGCTACTGGGGCTGCCCGATCCCGATTATCCGCTGTGATCACTGTGGTGAAGTGCCGGTCCCCGAAGCGGAACTGCCGGTGGAACTGCCCGACGATGTCGAACTGGGTGGGGCCGGAAACCCGCTTGATACACACCCGACGTGGAAGCATGTTTCGTGCCCGACGTGTGGAAAGGATGCGGTGCGTGAAACCGATACGTTCGATACCTTCTTTGAAAGTTCGTGGTATTTTGCGCGCTTTGCATCCCCCCATTCAGATATCGCGTTTGAAAAAAGCGCCGCTGATTACTGGTTGCCGGTCGATCAATATATTGGCGGGATCGAACACGCGGTTTTGCATCTGTTGTATTCGCGCTTTTTCACGCGCGCCTTAAAAGACTGCGGCTATATCAACATCAAGGAACCGTTCGCCGGCCTGATGACCCAGGGTATGATCTGTCACGAAACCTACCGCGCAAAAGACGGTAGCTGGCTAACGCCGATTGAAGCCGAAGGCCGCACGGACGTAACCGTGGGACGTTCGGAAAAAATGTCCAAATCGAAAAAGAACGTCATTGATCCGGAAACAATTATTGGAGATTTTGGCGCCGATACCGCGCGCCTGTTCATGCTATCTGACAGCCCGCCGGATCGCGACCTGGACTGGACCGACGCCGGTATCGAAGGGGCGTGGCGATATGTCGGCAAACTGTGGCGGCTGATCACGGAAAATCTGGCGAACCTGCCCGCGAGCAATACCCCTGCGCCTGAAAACCTCGACGACACGCTTGATGCCGTTCATCGCCAGATCCACAAAACCATCGCCGCCGTCACCCATGATCTCGATACCTTTCATTTCAACAAGGCCGTCGCGCGCATTCGCGAACTGACCAACGCGCTGGAAGGCCTTTCTGAGGCCAGTGATGACGCCCAGTGGCTGAGGCGTAAAGGGTTTGATGCGGTGGTGAAACTGATCGGGCCGATGCTGCCGCATCTGGGTGAAGAGCTGTGGCACGTGTTGGGCCATGAAAATCTTTTGGCCGACGAGCCGTGGCCGGTTGCCAGCGATGCTTTATTGGAAGACGATACGGTGACCATCGCGGTTCAGGTCATGGGCAAGCTGCGCGCGACCATCGAGCTTGCTAAAGACTGTGACCCGGCCGAAGCCGAAGCCGCCGCGCTGGCCATGCCCAATGTGCAGGCGGCCATGAGCGGCAAGACGCCGAAAAAAGTTATCGTGGTACCCAACAGGATTATCAATGTCGTCATATAAAACCCGCGCTGTGTCCATGACCGCTGTCGCATTGCTTGCGGTGGCGCTAAGTGCGTGCGGCTATCGCCCGCTCTATGGAAACTCAAGCATCAACCCCGGCCTGCAAAGCGATTTAAGCACAGTCAAGGTTGCGCCCATTGCTGATCGACCGGGACAAATCCTGCACACCGAACTGGTGCGTCGTTTTAATCCCACGGGCGCCAATTCGGCCACAGCTTACAGGTTGAAGGTCACGCTTTCGCAAAACATTCAGAAACTGGCTGTACTGCAAAACACATCTGCTACGCGTGCCAACCTGAACCTGACGGCAACTTACACGCTCATTCAAAACAACACCGGGAACAAAATACGCGAAGGGCGCTTGCGTGCCGTCGCCAGTTACAACCTGATCGACAGCGACTATGCAACGCGGATCGCAGAAGATGATGCCCGTGAGCGCGCGCTCAAAAGTCTGGCCGAACAACTGCACCAACAAGTCGCCTTTTATTTACATAGCCAAAACCAGCCCAACCCTGACGGATCTTAAACCCACCCAACCCCAACGAGAGCGCCTATGAAAATCACCGGCCAGCGCATTAAATCTTTTATGGCTTCGCCGGATGATGGCCTTCGTGCCATTTTGATTTATGGCCCTGATAGCGGACTGGTAAAGGAACGTGCAGAAATTTTGGCGCGTGGCCGGGTCGAAGACCTGAACGACCCGTTTGGCGTGGTGGAAATATCCGGCTCTGAACTTAAAGCCGACCCGGCACGGCTTGCAGACGAAGCCAGCGCCATGACGCTGGGCGGCGGCGGGCGCGTGGTGCGGGTACGCGCTGCCACAGACGTCTGCAAGGATGCGTGTAAATCTTTTCTCGAACTGGGTACGCCGGCCGAAGCGCTGGTCCTGATCGAAGGCGCTGAGCTGGGGCCGAGATCATCTTTGCGCAAACTATTTGAAGGCGCAAAAAACGCTGCGGCCCTGCCGTGTTACACAGACGATGCAAGGTCGCTGCCGGACGTGATCCGCGAAACCTTGAAGCCCCATCAATTAACGGTTAGCCGCGACGCCATGTCGTTGTTACTGCAAAGTCTGGGGGCCGATCGTGGCCTGACACGCGGCGAGCTGGAAAAGCTTGCGTTATATAAAGGCGCGCCCGGCGAAATTTCAATCGATGATGTACGCGCCGCCATCGGCGATGCCGCTAAGACCACGCTGGATGACGTGGTGTATGCGGCCGCCAGCGGCGACATGCAAAAGCTTGATCGGGGATTGGGCCGCACCTTTGATGAAGGTGTGCACGCGGTTGCCGTGGTGCGTGCCGCGGAACGCCATTTCCAGCGCCTGCATCTGGCGCGTGGCCACATGGATGGCGGCAAGTCAGCCCAGGATGCCATGAAAAGCCTGCGCCCGCCGATCATCTTCATGCGCGCAGACCAGTTCCGAGCGCAACTGAACCTGTGGCCCGGGGCGCGGTTGACGCGCGCGTTTGATATACTGACGCAGGCGGAACTTGATTGCAAAACCACCGCCCTTCCCGCAGAAGCCATTTGTGGCCGCGCGCTGATCCAGATCGGACAGGCGGCTAAAGCTGCAAGACGATAAGTCGGTCAAAATTTCCCATAAACTGCGCAGTTGTAAGGTTTAGGAAAATACGCCTATGCCGGGTAGCGGCTTACTCGCCGCCCTTCATCAAGCGCGCCAGCACACCGTCGAGCTGTTCCAGATTTTCATAATGGATCACCAGCGAGCCGCGGCCTTTGTTGTCGCGCACTTCAACCTTCAGGCCCAACTGGTTGGTCAGGTCGCGTTCCAGCGCCAGCGTGTCTGAATCTTTATGCTTCGGTGTTTTGGTTTTTTTAGCCCCGCCCGTGCCGTCGTCTTTCCCGGCTTTGACCAGTGCTTCGGTCTGGCGAACGTTGAGGCCCTTTTTCACCACATCCTTGGCGATAGTCAAAATCGCGGCCTCGTCGCCGGCGCCCAAAAGTGCGCGCGCGTGTCCGGCTGACAGGCGGCCATCATCCAGCATTGCTTTTACATCTTCGGGAAGACTTAAAAGTCGCAACATGTTGGCCACGTGGCTACGGCTTTTGCCCAGCACATCGGCCAATGCTTCCTGGGTGTGGTTGAACTCGTCTTGCAGGCGCTTATAACCTTGGGACTCTTCGAGCGGCGACAGGTCCTGGCGTTGCAGGTTTTCAATCAGCGCCACTTCCAGCGTTTCGCGATCATCGAAATCATGCACAATCACGGGAAGCTCGTGAAGCTGTGCCAGTTGGGCCGCGCGCCAGCGTCGCTCACCGGCAATGATTTCAAAGCCGCCGACTTTATCGGGGTGCGGGCGTACCAACAAAGGTTGCAGCACGCCTTTTTCGCGAATGGAATTGGCAAGGTTTTGCAGTTCGTCCTCGGCAAAGCCGTGACGGGGCTGGAACTTGCCGGGATACAGGTTGGTTACCGCGACTTGTTTTTCAAGCGCGCCTTTATCCAGTTCGCCAAAATCGGCATCGTCGTCACCCAACAGTGCCGACAAGCCGCGCCCCAAACCTTTTTTCTTATCCGCCATCACTTTTATACACTCACCTTTGCAAAGCCCGGTCGCGATTATACAACACTGTGGCCTTCGCGTTTTAAAACTTCACCTGCCAAATGCAAATACGCCTGAGAACCCCGGCACGCCATGTCGTACATCAACACCGGTTTGCCAAACGACGGCGCTTCGGAAACGCGAACGTTTCTCGGGATCACGGTTTTGTAAACCTTGTCACCAAAATGTTCGCGCACGTCGCTTGCAACCTGATCGGACAAATTATTTCGCTTGTCATACATGGTCAGCACGATGCCCTGAATTTCAAGTTCCGGGTTGAACGCTTTTTTCACGCGCTCAATGGTCTTGATCAAATGGCTGACGCCTTCCAGTGCAAAAAATTCGCACTGCAACGGAACCAGCACCGCTTGCGCCGCGATCAACGCGTTCAACGTCAACAACCCCAGCGCCGGGGGGCAGTCGATAAAAATGTAATCATATTCAGCACTGTGATCGGCCAACGCAGATTTCAAACGCGTTTCGCGTTCTTCCACATCCACCAGTTCCAGCTCGGCGCCCGAAAGGTCCATGCCCGCGGGCACGATATCCAGACCCGGGATTCCAGTGGCGTGAACCGCCTCTTTTAAAGAGGCCCCGCCGATGACCACCTGATAGGTGTCGATCTTGCGCATCCGTCGATCAATGCCCAGCCCGGTTGATGCATTGCCCTGGGGATCGAGATCGATCAGCAGCACTTTTTGTTTCACCGCCGCCAGTGCCGTGGCCAGATTGATGGTCGTGGTGGTTTTGCCGACCCCGCCCTTCTGGTTGGCAACCGCAATGATCCGCGCGCCCTTGCCCGCATCAGCCTCTGCGGCATTATCAAACAGGGCGTCGGTCTCTTCAAGCGGGTTCATATCATCATTCATTCGTCGGTCATTCATGTAAGCCATTGATTATAAAGGGGAAATATCAGTTAGCTCAAGTATAGCCGCACCCGGTTCGGTCACACTGGGGACCGGCTTGGCGCGCATCTTCCAGCGTTTTTGCGCCTCGGTCAATTCCTCCTGCCAGCGTTTTCCCTTTAAAAATAAGCATTTCCCTGTGGATATCCTGTGGGGAACCGCCAGCGCGATCAATTTTTCCAGTGGCGCCAGGGCCCGTGCGACAATCACGTCAGCCCCGATGGGCCTCACTTTTTCGATACGATCCGCATGCACCACGGCCCCTGCCTCACACGCCCGAATAACGGTGGATAAAAATGTGGATTTCCGCTGATCACTTTCCAATAAATGCACTTCGCGGCCACACCCCATGATCGCCAGAACCAGCCCCGGAAACCCGGCCCCCGATCCCAGGTCCGCCACCACATCGTCAGGCTTGATATGTTGGGCCAGCTGGGCACTGTCAAGGAAATGCCGCCGCCACACATCTTTCAAGGTTTCCGGCCCCACCAGATTAATCGCCGGTTGCCATTTGGCCAGAAGCTCGCCGTAGGTTTGCAGCCGCGCCAACGTGGCGTCGTCAACCCCGCTCTCAGTCTGGAATTCTTTTGCGGTCATGGGGTCAGTCATCGGCTTGGTCATGGCTGGCGGCGATCCTTTCAGGTGCGCAATGTTTCACGTGAAACATTAGCACACCCAGCCCTCGCCTCAATACCGCTCAGGCGCTTGCCTTCACATGCTTTTGGTGATCGCGCCGCACATAGGCCAGCAGCCGGGTCAGCGCCGCCGGGGTAATGCCTGAAATGCGCGCCGCCTGGCCCAGCGTGGCCGGGCGCACGGCTTCGAGCTTGGCCCGGACCTCGTTGGAAAGCCCGGCGATGGCGCCATAATCCAGATCATCGGCCAGCTTCAGGCCCTCGTCATCGCGAAAGGTGCGCACGTCCGCATCCTGACGGTGGATATAGCCCGCATAATTGGCCTCAATCTCAAGCTGGGCCACGATTTTGGCGTCAATCGCCGCCAGTTCCGGCCAAATCTTGCCTAAAGATTCCAGGGTCGTGCCCGCCCCTTTAAGTCCTGAATGGCCGAGCAGTTCAAAGGCGCTGCGCCGACGGCCATCCTGATTGATATCCAGCCCGGCCTTTTTCAGCCGGTTGGGCGTTTCGCTTAAACCCTGGGTCAGGGTCAAAGCTGCGTCCAGTGCAGATTTGCGGGCATTGAAAACTTTGGCCCGCTCAGGCCCCACCAGTCCCACATCAATGCCGCGCCCTGTAAGCCGCAGGTAGG
>DAOVVL010000128.1 GCA_030637205.1 Thalassospiraceae bacterium
CCACATAAGGAACCCCGCCGGCAACCCCCAGCGGCAGCAGCACATCGATGGAAAACACGGTGACGGCAATGGCTACGGAGGCAATGATGACCCGCCCTGAAACCGGGTCATGCGCAAGCAGTTTGCGCCGCTCGGCGCCACTCCAGAAAAAGTTGTTATTTTGATCCGGGTCCATATCCGAAAACGTTTCCCGCCATGCTCTGTTTCGGGGCCAGTGTCACCCATAGCGGGCATATTAACAAAAATATAAGTATCCGGACGGCCCCTTTCCATCTGCAAATGGCTGAAAATGCACAAAAAAAGACCGGGCCCAAAAGACCCGGTCTTTCTCAATATGGTCGGAGCGATAGGATTCGAACCTACGACCCCTTCACCCCCAGCGAAGTGCGCTACCAGACTGCGCCACGCTCCGACAATGTTGTGTGCCCCGCCGGCCGCTTGATCGCCAGCAAGACGCGCCTGTATATACGCGCCACGGGCCTTGAGTGCAATCGCGAGTTGGGCCTAGGACACGCTTTTTTTCAAAGCTTGGCGAACCGTTTCCAGCTCACCGATCAGGCCTTTGATTTCCTTGTCCCCCATCGCCGCCGGTGTTGCAGGGGCTGCTGGTGTAGCCCCATCCGCGGGGTTTGCGGGTTCAGCTGATGTTGGAACTGATGAAGCGGCCTTTTTGATAAAGCCCGGCTTTTTGAGCAGCTTTTGCACGCCCTTGATGGTGTAACCTTCGTCATGCAGCAGGGCGCGGATGTGGTCCAGCACCGCGACATCTTCGGGGCGATAGTAACGCCTGCCCCCGCCGCGCTTCATCGGTTCTACCTGGGGGAACTTGGTTTCCCAGAATCGAAGAACATGCTGGGGTAAATCCAGCAACTCGGAAACTTCACTGATGGTGCGAAAGGCGCTTTGCGACTTGCCGCCACTTGCGCGGCTATGCTGCAAGGCCGGGGCCGGGGTTTCGTCCATAATGGATTATGCGTCCCCGCCCGGTGTGCGCTTGGAATTGATGCGCGACTTCATTACCTGCGAAGGGCGGAAAACCAGCACCTTGCGCGGCAAGATCGGAACCTCTTCGCCGGTTTTTGGATTACGGCCAATGCGCTGGCCTTTTTTGCGAACGGAGAAGCTGCCAAACGAAGAAATCTTGACGGTTTCATCGCTGGAAAGTGCGTCGCTCATCAACTTGAGAACGGATTCAAGAAGATCAGCAGACTCGTTTCGCGACAGTCCTACTTCCTGATAAACGGCTTCGCTCAGTTGTGCCCGTGTAATGGTACGATCGCTCATCTGCCCCACCTGTTCCCTTGATTTGATTTGTGTATCCAGATCAAAGGGTATCGAAAGGCGTAAAAGGCGTCAATATCAAAGGGATGCGCGGTTAATTTAATTTGCCTTGTTTGCCCACCAATGATGCAAAAAACAGCAAACCAGTGGCAAGAAACGGGGAGATTCTGCTTAAGAATTAACCTTGATTAACTTGTGCAATAAATGAAAAAAGATGCGCGCTAGAGCTTATCAAGCGTCTTACCAGCGGATCAACGCCGAACCCCAGGTCAAACCGCCGCCCATGGCTTCGGTCAAAACATATTGGCCTTCTTTGATGCGTCCATCACGAACCGCTTCATCAAGCGCCAGCGGAATGGAAGCAGCCGACGTATTGGCGTGACGGTCCAACGTAATCACAACCTGATCTTCACGAAGACCAAGTTTTTTTGCGGTGCCGTCAAGGATGCGTTTGTTGGCCTGGTGCGGCACCAGCCAGTCGAGATCCTTGGCCTCAAGGCCGTTGGCTTCAAGGGCTTCGTTTGCCACGGCTGCCAGATTGGTGACCGCATGGCGGAACACTTCACGCCCCAGCATCCGCACATGACCGGTGGTGGCCGTGGATCCCGGCCCACCGTCGCAATACAGGATTTCGCGCAGCTTGCCGTCTGAATGAAGATGGGTGGAAAGGATGCCGACCTTTTGGTCGTCCGCCACTTCCTGTGCTTCAACCACAACTGCCCCG
Organism: Thalassospiraceae bacterium; assembly: GCA_030637205.1. Lineage (GTDB taxonomy): Bacteria > Pseudomonadota > Alphaproteobacteria > Rhodospirillales > Magnetovibrionaceae > DAOVVL01. Next base: position 2,006 of record DAOVVL010000128.1, read on the forward strand.
GCGCCATCGCCAAACAACACACACGTGGTGCGATCGGTCCAGTCGATGATGCGTGAAAATACTTCCGAACCAATAACTAAAATGCGTTTGGACTGGCCCGCGCGGATCGCGTTATCGGCAATGGAAAGCGCAAAAATAAAACCCGAACACACCGCCTGCACATCAAAGGCAAATCCATGGTCCATGCCAAGCATCGCCTGAACCTTGGTCGCCGTTGACGGAAAGGTGCTGTCCGGTGTGGTGGTGGCAACGATTACCTGATCTATGTCCTGCGCGGTGATGCCGGCGGCTTCAAGTGCGTTTTCAGCAGCCTGCAATGCCAGCACCGACGTGGTCTCGCCTTCCTTGCAGATGCGCCGTTCGCGAATGCCGGTGCGATCAATGATCCAGTCGTCGGTGGTATCGACCATCTTGGAAAGCTCAACATTGGTCAGCACCTTGTCAGGAAGATGCGATCCGGTGCCGATAATGCGCGAAACAATGGCCATTTATTCTTCCCCTGATGGGCTTGAAAAACTGTGGTGTTCGGCATTAAAGCGGGCGAAATCTTCCTTGATGCCTTCGTTGAGGTCATCGGAAACCATTTCATGTGCAGCCTTGATGGCGTTGGAAAAACCAAACGCATCGGTGCCGCCGTGGCTTTTTACGCAGATCCCGTTCAGCCCTAAAAACATCGCGCCGTTGTAGCGCCGCGGATCAAAGCGTTCGCGAAACGCATCAATGGCCGGTTTGGCAATCAGCGCGCCCAGTTTCCTGAGCGGCGATTTATTCAGCTCTTCTTTCAACGCGCCGGCAAAAAGCTTGGCCGTGCCTTCGGTGGTTTTCAGCGCCACGTTGCCGGTAAATCCATCGGTCACGATCACATCAACGGTGCCCTTGCCGATGTCATCGCCTTCAACGAAGCCGTGGAATTTGATAGGCAGATGGGTTTCACGCAAAATGGCTGCGGCTTGTTTTACCGAATCATTGCCCTTCAATACTTCGGTGCCGACATTGAGAATACCGATGGACGGCTGTTCAATGTGCAACACATGGCGCGCAAACACTTCGCCCATCACCGCGAACTGAACCAGATTTTCCGCATCGCACTGAATGTTGGCGCCCAGGTCCAGCATCACGCTTTCGCCGGTCATGGTCGGGTAGTAACTGGCAATGGCGGGACGATCGATGCCGGGCAGCGTTTTCAAAACAAACTTTGCCATCGCCATCAGCGCGCCGGTATTGCCCGCCGATACCACGCCACCTGCAAGGCCATCGCCGACCGCGTTAATAGCTAAGCGCATTGAGGACTGGCGGCCTGAGCGAAGCGCCACGCCGGGCTTTTCATCATTGCTGACAACATCGTCGGTGTGATGCAGTTCGGTCGCCGCTGCAACCAGCGGATATTTCGAAAGCAATTCGGACAACTGTGTGGAATCACCAAAAAGGTGAAAGCGGATGTCGCGAATATCAGCCATGGCCAATGCCATGCCATCAACAACCATCGTCGGCGCGTTATCGCCGCCCATAGCATCGATTGAAAGTGTAATTTGCTGAGACACGGGAACGACCTTACAGCCCTAGACAGGCAGTCTCAACAGGTGAGAATTCAAGCAGCGTCGCCAGCGGAAATAACTTCCCGCTCGTTGTACTGGCCGCAAGACGCACATACGTGGTGCGGGCGTTTGAGTTCACCACAAGACGGGCATTCCTCAATGGCCGATACCTTCAGGGCATCGTGGGCGCGGCGCATGTTGCGCTTGGAAGTGGATACTTTATGCTTTGGGACTGCCATTTTTCTATTCCCTTAGGGGTCACGTGATTGGCCCTTCCCAGCTGGGAGAGCGGCTGCTGTCATAGACAATAAAAGCCATGAGGGCAAGCGGTTCTATGGTTTATTTGCTCGCTTGAAGGCAGCTTGTGGCCTTTATGGTTTGGCGTCTTTGCCCAGCTTGAGCCGGGCCAGTTCCGCAAACGGCCCCTTTGCCCCTTTATTGGCCGCATCAGCCTCATTAAACCCTTCAAATTCAACGCCTTTTTTGCGAGGCGCCGGATTGATGCGAACCGCCAATTCCTCGGCAATGCACTCGCCGATGTCGAATTTACCATCAATGATGGGTTCGGGGGGGTCAGGCTCAGCCTCGCCTTCGTCCACATCCGGCGGTTCGACCGGCTCCCCGTCTTCGGAAACGTCGCCTTCCCAAGCCGCGGATTCGCCCGAGGCTGAAAATATCTGGCTAAATGCGGCCTCAATGCGTTCTTCCACCGGTTCCAGTGAAACTGAGCAGGTCTGGGCCACTTCAGCCGTAAAAGTCGCCTCCACAAGCACCTCGGTGTCCGTATCCAGCCACTTCAGTCGCGCATGGCCTTGAAGCCCGTTCAGGCCATCGAGGGCAAAACGGGCTGCCAGGGCCGCACATTCGTCGTTGGTGGCCGCGAAATCGAGCTCGACGGTACCCTTGGACAGGTCTTGTACATCAATAATGCGAGAAAATTCAGGGTGTTGCGGTTTCATGGTCAGGTAACCTCTGCGCCTGGGGCCGGGGTCGTGTGGGCGAAATCCGGCAATGTTGCGTCCCCTTGGCTGATCGCGTCGTCGGGGATGGCGCTCAAGGCGTCGCTGAGGATCACCACCCTGCCCGTCAGCGCCGCCACGCCTTCAATCGTGGCATCGTCTGAGCGATAGACGTTGCGCGCCAGCGCGTTCACCCAGTCGTCCTCATCACCTTCAGCGGCTTCCATAGCCAGCGTATAGGCGCGCATACGGCCCATGAAGGCGCTCGACATATCGCGGATGCGGTATTTGATGCCTTCATCGGAAACCCCCATGGCGCGCAGGTTTTCATCCATATCGGCAAACATGACTTCAAACAGATCCTGACCCAGCCGGGTTGCCTGCTGATTTCCGTTTTTCAGGCGCCCGATGCGGTACAATAACAGCGACACCATCAGGCTGATGAGGTCGAATCGTCCATCCACCGTATCGGGAACCGACAGTTGAGTGTAATAGGTTTCACGCCGTGCTTCATCCACGCAGGTCGCATACAGGCCCCGGGATGCCTGTGAAGGCTTGAAAAAGCCTAATTTTTTGAGCAAAGCTCTCAACATCGGTCTACTTTCGTTCGCGTGGCGCTGTTTTTTCCGCTACACAATTGACGTCAGCGCCCTGACGGGCCAAATATGTAGTCCAATGCAGACCTCATCGAAAGCCCCCATTTTGAATTTCTTAAATCAAAAACCAAAAGTTTCCAGCCCCCACCTCAAGCGCGCCCTGTTTGTGGGCCTGTTGGCCACGATGCTGGCGGGGGGCTTATCGGGATGCGCCGGGCGCACCGATACCCGTGGCAACGAGATCGCCGTTGAGCAAATCAGCGAAATCAAGGTTGGCGAAACCTCGCGCGATGAAGTCCTGTCCATGCTGGGCTCGCCTTCCAGCACGGCAAAGTTTGGCGATGAAATCTGGTATTACATTTTTGAACAGACCGAGACCGTAGCCTTTCTTGCACCCGATGTCGTCAACCGCCAGGTTCTGGCTGTGCAGTTTGATGAAGAAGCCATGGTCAGCAAAATCGGCACACTGGGTCTGGAAAATTCCAACGAGGTCACCCCGGTTGATCGTAAAACACCAACCGCCGGCAACCGGCTTTCGTTCTTTGAACAAATGATCGCGAACTTCGGTCGCTTTAATACCGGCGGCGAGAAATAATACTTTTTGATTTCCCAACAAAAAACCCCCGACGTTTTAAAGCGCCGGGGGTTTGTTTGTTTTAGCGAGCTTTGCCTTAAGCGAGGATCGCCAGCAACAAGATCGCAACAATGTTGGTGATCTTGATCAACGGGTTCACCGCAGGGCCAGACGTATCCTTGTAAGGATCGCCAACCGTGTCGCCGGTTATGGCCGCTTTGTGGGCTTCCGAACCTTTGCCGCCATGGGCGCCGTCTTCGATGTACTTCTTGGCGTTATCCCAAGCACCGCCGCCGACCGTCATTGAGATGGCGACGAAGATGCCGGTAACGATGGTGCCTAACAACATGGCACCGAGCGCACTGAACGCAGCGCCCTGGCCGGCAAACGCGTTGACCGCGAAATACATCACCACCGGTGCCAATACCGGCAACAGTGACGGCAGGATCATTTCCTTGATCGCAGCCTTGGTCAGCAAATCAACACAAGCCGCATAATCGGGCTTGCCGGTGCCTTCCATGATGCCGGGGATTTCCTTGAACTGGCGGCGCACTTCGCGCACCACCGACCCGGCAGCACGGCCCACAGCC
>DAOVVL010000156.1 GCA_030637205.1 Thalassospiraceae bacterium
CCCACGTCAGCTGGCGCTTGGCATATTGGCGCGATGCCGTTTTCGCCAGCTCCACCGCCGCTTCCAGCGTCATTTCGCCGTTCAGGTGCGCCATCAGTTCAGGTACGCCGACGGCCTTCATCACCGGCAAATCCGCATCCAGCCCCAGTTTCATCAGCTCGCGGACCTCACCCAAGGCGCCCCGTTCCATCATTTCATCAAAGCGCGCGTTGATGCGGGCATAGAGCAGTTCGCGATCCGGCAATAGCTGCACGGTGGCAAAGCGCACATGGCCCATGACCGGGATTTTAGGCTCATCGCGCCACTGGGAAAACGGACGGCCGGTCTCAAGGCTGACCTCATAGGCCCGGATCAGGCGCTGGCTGTCACTTTGATGAAGTCGCTCGGCGCTTTCAGGGTCCAGTTGGGCGAGACGCTCGATAAAGGCCTCAGGGCTGGTTTCACGCCACAACGCACGGGCATCGCTGCGCACCGCTGGACTAATGTCGGGGATTGGCGACAGGCCTTCGGTCAGCGCCTTCAGATATAGCCCCGTCCCGCCCACCAACAGCGGCAAACGGCCTTCACGCAGCGCCGTTTCGATCTCAGGCTTGGCAAGTTCCAGCCACCGTCCGGCGGAGCAGACTTCCGATCCATCCAGCACCCCGAACAGGCGATGGGGCGCGCGTGCCATCTCGGCGGCGTCGGGACGTGCAGAAAGAACCGAAAGCTGCTTGTAAACCTGTTGGGAATCGGCGTTGACTAGGGTTGCCGGATATTGATCCGCAATATCCAGCGCCAGCGCCGATTTACCGCTGGCGGTCGGCCCGGCAATGATCAAGGCCGTGGTCAGGTTATGATTTAATTTGGTTTGTTGTGGCGACATGTTTGAAAACGATACCGATCTGGTTTTGACATTAATAGCAGGGCGTGGACGCGCACGGCTCAACGACGCCATTGTTACCGAGGCGCGCGCCTCGCTCAACAACTTAGGTGCCGAAACCGCGCCACCCGACTGGCTGGCTGAAAAAAAGGCCTGCGACATCGCATTTTCCGGCCTCGCCCCGGCTCAAGGCGAAGCCGCGGTTCGCACCGCCATTGATGCAATGGACAAAAATGGCGAAAAGCCGATCGACATCATTGCCCAGCCCATAATCGGGCGAAAGAAAAAGCTGCTGGTGGCCGACATGGACAGCACCATCGTCACCAGCGAAACGCTCGACGATCTGGGTGCTTATGCCAAAAAGCAAGACGCCATCGCGAGACTTACCCAGCGCGCCATGAAGGGCAAGATTGGTTTCAAGGATGCGCTGATCGCGCGGGTCGAAATGTTAAAGGGGGTGGAAGAAAGTGCGCTGGAAAAAACCATGAAGCGGATTAGGCTTACCAGCGGCGCCAAAACCCTGATCGCCACGATGAAGGCAGGCGGCGCACATACGGTTTTGGTATCGGGTGGTTTTTGTTATTTCGCAAAGCGGGTGCAGAAAATGGCTGGCATGGATGCGGCCCACGCGAACACGTTCATCATCAAGGACGGCGTACTTACCGGCGAAGTGCTGGACCCGGTGATCGGCAAGGATGCCAAACTGCAAATCCTGCTGGAAAAAGCCGCTAAATATAAATTGTCGCTCAGCGAAACCATATCCATTGGCGATGGTGCCAACGATGTTCCGATGTTGGGCGCGGCAGGGCTGGGCATTGCGTACCATGCTCACCCGGTCGCAAATGATGCCGCCAGCGCCCGGCTAAGCCATGCGGACCTGACCGGCGCCCTGTTCGCCCAGGGGTACCGTGCGGAAGAGTTCATCACACCTTAAATAAAAAAACGCCGGCCCCATTTGAGACCGGCGCTTTCTTTTTTTCGATGAAGCAGCTTTATTCGGCTGCAACCTCCGGCACGGCTGCCAGCGAGCGGGCAAGTGCGTCTTCGTCGTAAGCTTCGTCGGAAAGCTTGCCGTCGAAATAATCGGTATAGGCCTGCATATCGAAATAGCCATGCCCCGACAGGTTAAACAGGATGGTTTTGCTTTCGCCGTTTTTCTTGCATTCAAGTGCTTCGTCGATGGCGGCGCGGATGGCATGGGTCGATTCCGGTGCCGGCACGATGCCCTCAGAACGGGCGAACTGAACGCCTGCTTCGAAACATTCGATCTGGTCTTGGGAACGCGCTTCGATCAGGCCCAGATCCAACAGGTGACTGACCAACGGCGACATGCCGTGATAGCGAAGCCCGCCCGCATGGATGGGTGACGGAACAAAGCTGGACCCCAGCGTGTGCATTTTGACCAACGGGGTCAGGTTTGCGGTGTCACCGAAATCATAGGTGAACTTGCCGCGGGTCAGCGTCGGACACGAAGCAGGCTCAACGGCGATGATGCGTACTTTTTTACCTTCGCGGATGTTGCGCCCAACGTACGGGAACGCAAGGCCGGCAAAGTTTGAACCGCCACCGGCGCAACCGATCACAATATCGGGATCGTCACCGGCCATGTCCATCTGTTCCATGGCTTCCTGACCGATGATGGTCTGGTGCAGCAACACATGGTTCAGCACGCTACCCAGCGAGTATTTGGTATCATCGCGACCTGCGGCCATTTCAACGGCTTCGGAAATGGCGATGCCTAATGAGCCGGGCGAGTCGGGATGTTCGGCCAAAATAGCGCGCCCCGAATTGGTTTCTTCACTTGGGCTGGCAACACAACGCGCACCGTAAGTTTGCATCAGCGAACGACGGTACGGGTTTTGCTGGAAGCTGATCTTCACCATGTAAACATCGACTTCAATGCCGAAGATTTGCGCAGCATACGCCAGCGATGATCCCCACTGCCCGGCACCGGTTTCGGTGGTGATGCGCTTGGTTCCTTCTTCTGCATTAAAAAATGCCTGCGGAACCGCAGTATTGGGTTTGTGCGAACCGGTGGGGCTGACGCCTTCGTACTTGTAATAAATCTTGGCCGGCGTATCGAGAGCCTTTTCCAGCCTGCGCGCACGATACAAGGGCGCCGGACGCCATTGGCGGTAAATCTCACGCACCGGTTCGGGAATTTCAATTTCGCGTTCGGCGGATACTTCCTGACCAATCAGGGCCATCGGAAACAACGGCGCAAGATCATCCGGGCCAATCGGCTGGCCGGTGCCCGGATGCAGGGGCGGCACCGGAGGTTCCGGTAAATCGGCAGCAATATTGTACCAGGTCTTGGGAATTCGGCTTTCATCAAGCAAATATTTGACGGTATCGGACATAGAAACGCTCCCCCTTCATGGTCGTTTGATTGTTTTTATAAGTCTGATTTGGTTCTTCGACAGCCATCTTTGCCGAAAATGGCCCCTGAGCCAAGTAGTTGAAGCAAAGCAAGGCTATTGACCGAATCCAATGACCGCGGCCATTGATTTGGAACCGCGGTCATCAAACGTCAAATGATTGAACATAAACACGAAAATAGCTCGCCCCGCCTGGGTTTAAAGCTATTCATGCATATCTGGCACTTAGTTCAGCTTTACAGCCACAAAGCGGAAACCGCTTTGCCCTTCCACTAACAACAATACGGCGCTTCGCTTTTTTGCACCCGCCGCTGCAACCTTGGCCGCCACTTCTTCTGGCGTGGATACTTTTTCCTGGCTGACCTCGTGAATAATGTCGCCGGAACGCACCCGCTCTGCAGCCGCGCTGCCGTCGGGGTCTGCATCCACAACCACAACGCCTTTGGCATCTTCCGCCATCTCAAAGCGTTCGATCAGATCAGGCGTAATCGCCGATAAGGTCAAACCCAGTTGTGGGACTTCTGTTTCGTTCACAGGCTTGGGCGGGCTTTCTGCACTTGCCATGACCTGGACTTCGTCCAGACGACCGATGGTTATGCTCAGGGTCTTTTCCCTGCCGTCGCGCCATACCTTGACCTTGACCTCTTTTTCGACCGGGGTTACGGCAACCATTCTGGGAAGATTGCGCATTTCTTCAACTGGTTTGCCATTAAAGGCAATGATCACGTCACGCGGTTTGATGCCGCCCTTAAACGCCGGGCTATCTGGGCTCACGTTGGATACCAACGCACCCATTACTTTTTTCATTTCCAGGGCTTCGGCAATGGGCTCGGTTACTGCCTGGATGTTGACACCCAGCCAGCCGCGCTGCACCTCGCCGTGGTTGATCAGTTGATCGATCACCACCTTTGCGGCGGTCGATGGAATGGCAAAGCCAATGCCGACGCTGCCGCCGGACGGTGAAAAGATGGCGGTGTTAATGCCGATCACTTCGCCCTTCATGTTGAACATCGGGCCGCCCGAATTGCCCCGGTTGATGGAAGCATCGGTCTGGATGAAATTATCATAAGGCCCGGCGTTGATGTTGCGACCGCGCGCGGAAATAATACCGGCGGTTACGGTACCGCCCAAGCCAAATGGGTTGCCAATCGCCACCACCCAATCGCCAACACGGGCAACATCGCTATCGCCAAAACCAACTGAGGGCAACTTGCTTGTCGCGTGAACTTTCAATACCGCAAGATCGGTTTTGACATCGCGACCGACAATTTCGGCTTCCAAACGGGTATCATCGTGCAGGATAACCGTCACTTCATCGGCGTCCTGAACCACGTGGTTGTTGGTTACGACATATGCATCGCCGTTGGATTTGTAATCAATGATAAATCCAGAACCCAAAGAGGTCGCGCGACGCTTTTGCGGGCGCCCATTGGGTTGGTTGCGATCGTAAAATTCCTTGAAGAAATCCTCAAACGGCGATCCCGGTGGGAACTGCGGTCTTTCCTGGGCTTGCGGTCCGCGATTTTCGATCACCTGGGTGGTCGAAATGTTGACCACGGCGGGCAACAGTTTGGCTGCCAGCTCGGCGAAACTTTCGGGTGCTGCTTTGGCTTCGGCCACAGGCGCCAGTGCGATCTGGGTGAACGCGATAAAGATCGCCAGCGCGGATGCCAGAATAACTCTGGTCTGCATAAATTTAAAAAGGGATTTCTTGGTTTTCATCGTTTTTACAATCGTCCATTGACGTTAAAGAAGGTTTAGAGACCCATCATAGGCACAAATGCGGAGGAAATATGGCCGAAGCAAGGTCGCATTGCGCCCCGTACCCCTTGAGAACGTGACCTAGAACCCCCAAGCCAGCCACACCACGCCCAAACCCACCAGCGCCATCATCAGTGCAAAGACGCGCAACTGGCGTTCAGGCATATCCAGCGCCACACGGATGGCGCGCCGCATGAAAGTTGGGAACAACGCATAAAGCGCGCCTTCGATCACCAATAGCAAACCCAACGCGGCGATCAAATCGGTCATGGCAACGCCTCGCTCATCCTCAAGCCCGGCCCCACCCCCAACCGAAGAGGAAACCAGGTTACGAAGAACCTAGTTTCCTAAATTGGGGTTGGTATCATCAAGAAACTTGAGCAGCTTCGATTCCGGGCTCAGCACCATCGGTGTGCCTTCGCCGCCCAGACCTTCGCCCATGGTTTCCAGCGAACGATAGAATTGAAAGAATTCCATGTCCGTGCCAAAAGCTGTTGAAAGGATCGC
>DAOVVL010000198.1 GCA_030637205.1 Thalassospiraceae bacterium
GGCACTGAAATGGACTATGTGGAAGACAAGCTGGAATCCGGTTTTGTTTTTAATAATCCTAATGAAAAGGGACGCTGCGGTTGCGGCGAATCATTTCACGTTTAAGATTGTTTCAGCACTGGCAAACGGGGCCGTCCCAGCGTGGGCGGCTCACTTTTTTGAAGAAAGCGCATGATCGAACAAACAACTACAAACGCACAGGATAATACAGCCCCGCTGGTGCCGTGTTGGTCGTGTCACGGCCCGCTGCCCGCCGGTGATGCTTTTTGTTCAACGTGTAATGCCGTGCAGCCACCCGCGAGCGTCGATCATTTCAAGCGGTTGGGGATGGAACCCACCTATGATGTGGACGTGTCCGGGCTGGATAAGGTGTACTTTGATCTGCAGCGCAGCCTGCACCCCGATCGCTTTGCCACCAAAACATCAAAAGAAAAAGCGTTTTCACAATCGCAAGCGACCGCGCTGAACGATGCCTATGAAACCCTGAAAGATCCGCTCAAGCGTTCGGATTATCTGGTCCACATCAAGGGCGTCAGCGTGATGGCTGAAGGCTGCAATCTGGTCAACGATCCTTCAATTTTGATGGAAGCCATGGAAGTTCGTGAAAAATTGGCGGCAGCCGAGACCGAAGCCGACATCGCCGCCATTGCACGAGAAGCCAAAAGCGAAATCGAAGATGTGGTCACCGGCATCTCTCTTGCATTCAAGGGTGACGACATCGAAGGCGCATGCCAGTTGACCACGCGGCTCAAATATCTCACCAAATTGTTGGGTGAGGTGCGCCAGCGCCGCGCCCAGATTTCCAGTTCATAAAGGCACGACCAACGCATGGCCACTTTGTTGCAAATTCACGAACCCGGCGCTACGCCCGAACCGCATGTAGACGACAGCGCCCTTGCCATTGGCATTGATCTGGGCACCACCAATTCTGTGGTCGCCCTTAGCAGTGATACCAAACCCGAAGTCATTCGCGGCGAGGATGGCATCGCATTGGTGCCGTCAATTGTGGCTTATGCGCCCGATGGTTCCGCCATCGTCGGCCAGTTGGCCAAGACCTTGTTGCTGGACCGGCCCGAAGCCGTGGTCAGTTCGGTCAAGCGCCTGATGGGCCGCGGCGCCGCTGATCTGAAAAAACTGGCGGGCCAGCTTCCTTATGATCTTACCGACGACGCTGGTGAAGGCATGGTGCGGCTCAACGTCGCAGGCAAAAGCCTCAGCCCCGTTGAAATATCAGCCGACATCCTGCGCGCACTGGTGGAACGCGCCGAAGAACAGATTTCCGCCAAGGTCACCAAGGCCGTCATCACGGTGCCGGCATATTTTGATGATGCCCAGCGCACCGCCACCAAGGATGCGGCCAAGCTGGCGGGCCTTGAAGTATTGCGTCTGGTGGCTGAGCCTACGGCCGCCGCGCTGGCTTATGGGCTGGATCACGACGCCGAAGGGCTTTATGCCGTGTTTGATATGGGCGGCGGCACGTTTGATGTGTCGTTGCTGCAAATGCAAAAAGGTGTGTTTCAGGTTATCGCCACCGGCGGCGATGCGGCGCTGGGCGGCGATGATTTCGATCATGCGGTGGCCGAACATTTTTTGAGCTCGCGCGCAAGCGATCTGGGCGAAGTAGAAATTTCATCGTCCGAAGCCAAGGTCGCCTTGATGACCGGGCGCATCGCCAAGGAATGTCTGAGCCATGATGAAAGCGGCGAATGGGTCATTGAGGCGGGTGGCCAGTCAACGCGTCATTCGCTGGACCGCGAAACGCTGAATGGGCTGATCGAACCGCTGGTGGCCAAGGCGATCAACACGTGTCGTGAAGTATTGCTCGATGGCGCTGTTGAAACGTCCGACATCAAAGGCGTGGTCATGGTGGGCGGATCAACCCGCGTGCCGCTGGTGCGCACAGAGGTCGCAAAGTTTTTCGACACCGAACCGCTTAGCAACATCGACCCCGATGAAGTGGTGGCGCTGGGCGCGGCGCTTCAGGCCGAGGCGCTGACGCAGGGGTCCGATACGTTGCTTCTGGATGTGATCCCGCTGTCACTGGGGCTGGAAACCATGGGCGGGTTGGTTGAAAAGGTAGTTCACCGCAACACCACCATCCCCGTCGCGAAAGCTCAGGAATTTACCACGTTCAAGGACGGCCAAACCGCCATGTCGATCCATGTGGTGCAGGGCGAACGCGAAATGGTCGACCAGAACCGATCGCTGGCGCAGTTCGTGCTTACGGGCATTCCGCCGATGACCGCTGGGGCTGCGCGTATTCGGGTGTTGTTTCAGGTCGATGCCGATGGCTTGCTGATCGTCAGCGCATCCGAAGACAGCACCGGCATTGAAAGCAAGGTCGAGGTCAAACCGTCTTACGGGCTTTCTGATGATGAAATGGCCACCATGCTGCGCGATTCCATGCAACACGCCGAGGAAGATATGCAGTTGCGTCTGTTGGGCGAAGCCCGGGTCGAGGCCGAACGCGCCATGTCGGCGGTTGAGGCTGCCCTGAAAGCCGATTGCCGTCTGCTGGATGACGGGGAAAAGGCCGCCATTGGCAACCAGATCGACGCGGTCATTCAGGCGGTGCGCGGAACTGAGCGCGACCTGATTAACACCGAAGTCGAGAAACTAGATGAGGTCAGCCGCCCGTTTGCCGAAAAGCGCATGGATAAAGGTATCCGCGAGGCACTGGCGGGTGTTTCCGTGGAAAAACTGGAAGACGGGTTTACGGGCGAAAGCTAGCCCCTTGCCCAAATGGGCCAACAACGCTTATTAATGGCCCACACACCGGATATGGTTTCAAGCAGGAGTTCTAGATCGAATGCCGAAAATTACGTTTATCGACGCGGACGGAAACGCCAAGGAAGTCGACGCGCCCTTAGGGCTTTCTGTGCTGGAAATCGCGCACAAGAACGACTTTGATCTGGAAGGCGCCTGTGAAGGATCGCTGGCATGTTCAACGTGCCATGTGATTGTGGATGGCGCATGGTTTGACAAGTTAGATGAAGCCACCGAAGAAGAGGAAGATATGCTGGATTTGGCGTTTGGCCTGACCCACACCTCGCGCCTTGGCTGTCAGATCAAGATCACCGAAGAGCTTGACGGCCTGACCGTGACCCTGCCGTCTGGCACACGCAACATGCTGGTTGATTAAGAAAGGTTTTCCGATGCGCTGGACCGATGTTCACGACATCGCCATTGAACTGGAAGACGCCCACCCGGACGCCGACATCCTGCACGTGCGCTTTACCGATTTGTGGAAGTGGGTTCAGAAATTGCCCGGTTTTGATGATGATCCGGAAAAATCGAACGAGAAGATATTAGAAGCCATCCAGATGGCCTGGTTAGATGAGCGCGATTAGCTTCGACGTTTAATCGTCATCATCCCAATCATCATCGTCATGCCCGCCGCGCCGGTAGTCGTCATCATCATAGCGCCGGTAGTCGCGGCCCCAGCCGCGCTGCTGCAATGTGCGGTTCCAGTTGCCGCCGCCTGATCTCATATTGGAAAAGCCGCCGCCGCTATTGGCGCCCATGTTGGCACTAAGGCCCAATGCAAAGATCATCACCAGAATGGCAGCCACGATCAGGGCAAAAAAGGCCTGGGTCGCGCGGTCCGGTCCTTGGGCAAAGTGGGCGTCCTGCATGGCAGGGTTTCCTTTAACGTGTGGCTCAAATGGTGTCCGTAACTGGACTTTTTCCGCTTAAAGGCATATAGCGGGTTAATTATCAGAAAAGGGCCGTAAAAGAAATGGGTAGTATTCTGTCAATACTGGGCACCACCGATACGTTGGTTTTGCTGTGGTTCATCCTTTGCTGGGTGGGCTATACGGCCTATGCCGATCATTTCAACAAAGGGCGCACGACTTTGTTTTCGGTCATGCGCGACAAGCGTGAAATGTGGATGCGCCAGATGCTGGTGCGCGAAAACCGGGTGGTGGATGTCAATATTATGGCGACCCTGATGCGCAGCGTTTCGTTGTTTGCATCGACCACCATCTTCATTCTGGCCGGCCTGATGGCAATTTTAGGTGCCAGCGACAAGGCACAGGCGCTGCTGGGCGATCTTCCGTTTACCGTGGAGGCTTCGCAGACGCTATGGGAAATCAAGGTCCTGCTGTTGCTGGTGATCTTTGTTTATGCCTTTTTCAAATTCGCGTGGGCGTTGCGCCAGTTCAACTATTGCATCGTGCTGATCGGCGCCGCGCCACCGATCGAAGAAGCCGCCCAGCCCCATGCGCTAAGCTTTGCCAATCAGGCTGCGGGAATCATCACGCTGACCGTGCATAACTTCAATCGCGGCCTCAGGGCATATTACTTCGGGCTGGCGACGCTCAGCTGGTTCATCCATCCGGCCTTTTTTGCCGTTTCTTCGCTATGGGTGGTCGCGGTCCTGTACCGGCGAGAGTTCCTGTCAAAAACCCTGGCGCACCTTGGTAAAGTTCCGGTGCCAGACGACATCAAAAAAAGCAAACCTTGAGCCACGGCTCCGGCACACTATATTCGCTTTATGAAACTTGAAATTCCAAATTCTGCCGCGTCCAAGCCCCCTCGCGAA
>DAOVVL010000039.1 GCA_030637205.1 Thalassospiraceae bacterium
CGCCGGTAATAAAGAAGACATTCAGGCCCGCATGCAAGATATCAAAACCATGCGCGAAACATCCCAGCCCATTCGCACCTCGACCGGCGGTTCCACGTTCAGAAACCCCGAAGGCGGCAAAAGCGCGTGGCAGCTTGTTGATGAAGCCGGGTGCCGGGGCCTTCGGTTGGGCGGGGCGCAAGTATCTGAAAAACATTGTAATTTTCTGGTGAACGTGGACAACGCCAGCGCCACCGAACTTGAAGAACTGGGCGAAACGGTTCGCAAAAAAGTTCTGCAAACGTCCGGTATCGATCTGCAATGGGAAATCAAGCGCATCGGGGTTGGCATCGAAGGCGGTGACGCATGAGCCGGAAAATCAAAAACGTTGCGGTTTTGATGGGCGGTGCCTCGGTTGAACGCGAAGTCTCGCTTGTTTCAGGCCAGGCCGTGGCCGATGCGCTCACCAAATCGGGCTTTACCGTCACTACCATTGATGTGGGCCGCGATTTAGGCGCGTTGGCAGGTGCGCTGAACCCTAAGCCCGACGCCGTTTTCAACGCGCTTCATGGGCGTTTTGGCGAAGACGGCTGCGTTCAGGGCATCCTCAATATGTTGGAAATTCCCTATACCCATTCAGGGCTCATGGCATCGGCCATCGCCATGGACAAACCCATGGCCAAGCGCCTGTTTGAAGGCGTGGGCATCAAAGTGGCGCCGCACCGCATCGCGACCCGCGGCGAAGTGCTGGCGGGTGATTTGATGGACCGCCCGTACGTAATTAAGCCCCTTAACGAAGGATCAAGTGTTGGGGTGCATATTATTGGGATTGAGGACCGCGAACCAATTGCTGACAAAAGCTGGCCCTTCGGAGAACACGTGATGGTGGAGCAATTCATCCCCGGTCGCGAGCTGACGGTTGCCGTAATGGGCGACCGCCCGCTTTGCGTGACCGAAATTGATACAGGGCATGCGTTTTACGACTATGACGCAAAGTACGCTGATGGCGGATCCAGCCACACGGTGCCGGCAGACCTGCCTGAGCACATCACCGATGAGGCGCTCAGGGTATCACTGTTGGCCCATCAAACGCTGGGGTGCCGTGGTGTGTCGCGCGCTGACCTGCGCCTTGATGGCGAAAAACTTTTCATGCTCGAAGTCAACACCCAGCCCGGCATGACGGCGACCTCGCTGGTGCCTGAACAGGCTGCCCAGGTGGGAATTGAATTTGAACAACTGGTGAGCTGGATGGTGAACCAGGCGGAGTGCGATCCATGAGCGCAAACATCAAGATTACCCCGGCTGCAAAAATCAAAACCGCCGACACGGTTGAGAGCAAACCCCGACGAAATCCACGCAAGCGCGTTGTGCCGATCTGGCGTTCGCGCAAAATGGGCGTGGCATTTTCGCTTTTGATGGTGTTTGGCATTGTCGCAAGCGGTTGGTGGGCAACGAATTCAGGTTTGACGGCAAAGACGGTTGAGCAGGCCCGCTGGCAGGTTATTGCCGCCTCGAGCGCACTGGGCTTTACGGTTGAAGAAGTTCTGGTGACCGGGCGCGGCGAAACCAGGCGTGCCGAGCTGATGGATATGCTGGCGGTGGAACGCGGGGCGCCGATTTTGGCATACGACTTCAGGCAAGCCAAAGCGCGCGTCGAAGACCTTCCGTGGGTGCAAACCGCACGGCTTGAGCGCCTGTTGCCCGACACACTGGTGCTGCACCTGATCGAACGTCGCCCGTTGGCGTTGTGGCAACAGGGCGGAAGCTTTTCCCTGATCGATGAAGAAGGCGAAGTCATCACCACGCAAGGTCTCGATCGCTTTCAAGACCTGATGCATGTGGTCGGTCGCGACGCGCCGCAAAATGTCGGGCCATTGCTTGAATTGCTGGAAACCCAACCCGAAATTCGCAAACTGGTGGTTGCCGCCGTTCGCATTGGCGGGCGGCGCTGGGATTTGCGCCTTGAAGGCGGCATCGATGTGCGCCTGCCCGAACTGGGAGCGCCCGAAGCACTGGCGCGCCTTGCCCAGTTTGAAAAACAGAAAAACCTGCTTTCGCGCGAAATTCGCATTTTGGACCTGCGGATGCCGGACCGCGTAATCCTGCGCCGCGAGCCGCAAGTTGAGTTCAAGCCCCAATTGCCCGAACAAAACGAAACCTGAACGCTTAAACCACTTTGAATTTGGAAATATAAGTTGAGACACAACCACCCCGTTCCCAAACCGCGTACCGGCCTTGTGGCCGCGCTGGATATCGGCACCACCAAGGTGTCGTGCCTGATCGCGAAAAAGGATGTGGATCGCCCGGCGCGCATTGTCGGCATTGGCCACCATGCATCCAAGGGGGTGAAGGCGGGCTTGATTGTGGATATGGACGAGGCCGAACACGCCATCCGCGCCGCCGTGGAAGCCGCCGAACAGATGGCCGGGGAAAACATCCGCACCGTCACCGTTGGTCTATCGGGATCGTGCTTTGCCTCGCGTCTGGTTTCGTATGACATTTCAATTTCCGGCCACGAGATCAGCGATCAGGATTTAAAACGCATTCTCGACATCAACCGTTTGGCACAGGATATTCCAGCTGACCGCGAAATTGTTCACGCCATCACGGTCGGCTATTCCATTGATGGCAATCGCGGCGTTCATGACCCACGCGGCATGTTCGGCGACCGTCTGGGTGTTAACCTGCATGTGGTGAGCGCAACAAAGAACGCGATCAAGAACCTGCACACCTGTATTCACCGCTGCCATCTTGAAATTGATGAACTGGTCGTCGCCCCGTTTGCAGCGGCGCTTTCCAGTCTGGTTGGCGATGAAAAGCGTTTAGGCGTCACGCTGGTCGATATGGGCGGCGGAACCACCAATATTTCAGTCTTTTTCGATGGCGGGCTGGTACACACAGATTCCATTCCCGTTGGCGGGGTCAACGTCACCAACGATATCGCGCGCGGGCTTTCGACCCCGGTGGCGCACGCTGAGCGCATGAAAACACTTTACGGCAACGCCATGCCGTCGCCGTCCGATGATCACGAAGTCATCAAGGTGCCGTTGATCGGCGAAGAGCAAACCGGCGAAGCGAACCCGGTGCCGCGTTCGGTGCTGGTGGGCATCATTCGTCCGCGCATCGAGGAAACCTTCGAGATGATCCGCGACCGCCTGGACGCTGCCGGATTTGGCAAGGTCACAGGCCCCAGGCTGGTTTTGACCGGCGGCGCCAGCCTGTTGCCCGGTGTGCGCGAACTGGGCGGTGAAATTCTTGAAAAACAGGTCCGTATGGCGCGCCCCAGACCGATTGAGGGTCTGGCTGAGGCCGCATCAGGGCCGCAGTTTTCGACCTGTGCGGGGCTGTTGGATCATGCCCTGAAGACACCGAACAGTTCTATGGGCCGCACGTGGCGGCCGCAGACCACTGAAAGCGGGCGTTTCGGGCGTTTGGGGCAGTGGTTTCGCGAAAATTTCTAAATAAAGCCAAGTATAGAGTCAGTTAAAGCGAATCGGGCGAATCGGCCCAGAGACAGAATAGAGTCAGAACAGTCAACTAAAGGCCTCAAAAGAAACCAAATATTAAGTGTTAGTGGGGCACTTTTACTTAACGGAGCGGAGAGAGGACCCATGACTATAAATCTCAGTGTACCTCAGAATGAAACCCTTGAGCTAAAGCCAAGGATCAATGTTGTCGGCGTCGGCGGTGCCGGTGGGAACGCGGTCAACAACATGATCAACGGCCAGCTTGAAGGCTGTGAATTCATTGTTGCCAACACCGATGCACAGGCCCTGATCCATTCAGGAACCGAGCGACGCATCCAGTTGGGAACACAACTGACGCAAGGCCTCGGCGCCGGTTCCAAACCGGAAATCGGGCGCGCCGCTGCTGAAGAAACCATCGACGAGCTCAACGAGCAGTTGAAGGGCGCACACATGGTGTTTATCGCCGCCGGCATGGGTGGCGGTACCGGCACAGGTGCAGCCCCGGTCATTGCCCGGGCCGCGCGCGACGCGGGAATTCTTACCGTCGGTGTTGTGACCAAGCCGTTCCAGTTCGAAGGTTCGCACCGTATGCGCATTGCCGAAAAGGGGATCGAGGAACTTGAACAGTATGTGGATACGCTGATCATCATTCCCAACCAGAACCTTTTCCGCGTTGCCACCGAAAAGACAACCTTTTCCGATGCCTTCAAAATGGCCGACGACGTGTTGTATTCAGGGGTGCGCTCCGTCACCGACCTGATGGTCCGTCCCGGCCTGATCAATCTTGATTTCGCCGATGTGCGTTCCGTGATGAACGAGATGGGCAAAGCCATGATGGGTACCGGCGAAGCCGAAGGCGAACGCCGCGCGCTTGACGCTGCCGAAGCCGCCATTTCCAATCCGTTGTTGGATGATGCCTCGATGGCAGGTGCCAACGGTGTGTTGATCAACATTACCGGTGGTTCCGATATGACCCTGTTTGAAGTTGATGAAGCCGCCAACCGCATCCGCTCTGAAGTCGATAGCGAAGCCTACATCATCTTTGGTTCCACCTTTGAAGAAGGCCTTGAAGGGCGCATCCGCGTTTCGGTTGTGGCAACCGGCATTGATGCCGAGCACATTCGCCGCCCGGCACCCACCATGTTGCCCATGAGCGATGCCATTGCGCGCCCGCAAATTCCGGGCAATGCGGAAGAAGTAGCTGAGGCCCCTGAAGCTGAAGTGGCCGTAGTTGCAGAAGTGGAATTTTCTGAAACCGCTGAAGGTGTCGATGAACAAGCCGCCGGTTCGCTTGAAGCCGCCGCCGAGCGCGTGATGATGACGGCTGAAGAAGTTTCTGCCGCCGCCGCTGAAATCGAAATGGTTGAAGACGCGCCACAGGAAGATGAAATGCAGATCGACCTGGTGGACGATCTTGAAGCAGCGGCCCCGTCCGCTGAAGCCGAAGTCTCAGCCGAACCGCAACTTGAAGCGGCTCCTGAACCGATGCCCGCCCCACCTGCGGCCATGACCTCAGAAGATGCCGAAGAAGCCTTCATCCCGCCAGCACCGGCAGGCGCAGAAGATGATATCGATGGAGCCGCAGCCGATCCGTTTGCCGCCGCCGCGATAGTCAATGGCACCCCGGAACCCATCGAGGACAAACCTCAGCTGAAATCAAACGTTACCCGTGGCCGCAGCTTGTTTGACATGGTCACCAACACCGCGCGCAACACCTTCGGCACAGCTGCGCCAGAAACCCCGGCCCAGCCTGAAGCGACACCTGAGCCATTAGGCGAAGTTGCCCAGCCTGAGCCCGTGGCACAGGTTGCCCCGGCCCCTACGGCAGAAACGACGCCGGAACCGCGCCTTGGCGGCCTGGACCCTGACGAGCGGGTGCAGGCATCACAAGGTGAGGAAGATCTGCTTGATATTCCAGCATTTTTACGCCGTCAGGCGAATTAGGCTGAAAGCAGAGGGGGCTACAGCTAAGCCCCTGAGATCAGGTAACAAAAGGTAACAATCATTGATTTGAGTGCCTCTGGAGCGAGTGTTAAACACACTACCCAGAGGCCTCTTTTTTTGTGGACCTTTCAAGAGCAGCACCAACACGAGCACAGGAAATTGCGAGCCATGGCCACGACCAAGCAACAAATGCAAAAGACCCTGAAAAGCGATATCAGCTGTACCGGGATTGGCCTGCATTCCGGCGAAAAAATCACCATCACGTTGTTGCCTGCCGACGTTGACAGCGGCGTCGTGTTTCGTCGTACCGATATCCATGGCGGCGGCGCTGAAATCAAGGCCCGCTTTGATCAGGTTCGCGATACCATGCTGTGCACCACCATCGGCGACGATAGCGGTGTGAAAATTTCCACGATCGAACATTTGATGGCAGCCTTTGCCGGCGCCGGTGTTGATAACGTGGCTGTTGAAGTCAACGGCGGCGAGATTCCCATTATGGACGGCAGCGCCGCACCGTTCCTGTTCCTGATCGATTGCGCCGGGCTGGTTGAGCAAGCCGCGCCTAAGCGCGCCCTTCGCATCAAGCGCCGTGTATCTGTTTCTGATAACGGCAAATCCGCTGCCCTGGTTCCGGCCAACGACTTTGCCATCGACTTTGAAATTGATTTCGATAGCCCCGCCGTGGCGCGTCAGTCCATGCGGGTTGATATCATTGACGGTGTTTTCAAAAACGAATTGTCACGTGCACGCACATTCGGCTTCATGCACGAAGTCGAGGCCCTTCGCGCGGCTGGTTTTGCCAAGGGCGGATCGCTTGAAAACGCAGTTGTGGTCAGCGGCGATGAAGTGCTGAACGAAGACGGTCTGCGCTTTGATAACGAGTTCGTGCGCCACAAAATCCTCGATGCCGTGGGCGACCTTTACCTCGCCGGTGGGGCCATTTTGGGCCATTTCGAAGGCTACTGCACGGGGCATTCGCTCAACAACAAGCTGTTGATCGAATTGTTCTCGGATGCGGCCAATTACGAATGGGTTGATGCCTCGGCCGAGCCCGCTCAGCTGGTGGCCGAGCCTGCCGCCAGCACTGCCGACTGGGGCCACGAAGCCATCGTCGCCGCGCAGTAACGCCTTAATCGCCTAAGTTCCTTCTGAAATCTCACCGATTCGCCATTCAGGCCCGCTTTTGCGGCAATTGTGCCCGTTTGCCTGGCATAATGTCGCCCGCCCATCAGGCCCGGCTTGAGGCCCTGCATAGCCCAAGGCTGGGGCTTAATAAAAGCTGTATAAAAGCTGTCAAAACCGTACGGTAGTCCTTGCCCTATGTTCGCCCCGCCGTGATATACTCAGGCGCGAACGAACCCTTCACCAGCAATGGCCAACAATGGCCAGTAATGGATAGCCAGTTTTCCCCATGTCCTGTGAACGCATTTCCCCGACCCAAAAAATGAACTCGATTTCACGCCATCTTGGCATTGTCGCCGTGCTGGCCGTAAGCCTGGTGATCAGTGCCTGCGCCGCCGATGAGGTCGCTCTGGAATACGTCGAAACGCCGGTTGAACAGCTCTACAACGATGCCGTTAACGCGCTGGAACAGGAACAATACGAAGTCGCCGCCCAGCGTTTTGATGAGGTCGAACGCCAGCATCCCTATTCCGACTGGTCGACCAAGGCCCAGATGATGGCGGCCTACAGCCTGTATATGTCCAACAGCTATGACGAAGCCGTTTTGTCGCTGGACCGTTTCATACAACTGCACCCTAGCCACAAGGATGTGGCTTATGCGTACTACCTCAAAGGTCTTGCGTACTACGAACAAATTTCCGACGTTGGGCGCGACCAGAAAATGACCCAGCGTTCTTTAAAAGCTTTCAACGAACTGGTTACCCGCTTTCCAGACAGCCAGTATACAGCAGACGCCAAGATCAAGCTGGAACTGACCAACGACCATCTGGCGGGCAAGGAAATGGATATTGGGCGCTATTATCTGGGTCGCGGACAGTACCTTGCGGCGATCAACCGCTTTTCCGCCGTGGTCGACCAGTACCAGACCACCACCCACGTGCCCGAGGCGCTGCACCGCATGGTCGAAAGCTATCTGGCATTAGGTGTGGTTGAAGAGGCGCGCAAGGTTGCCGCCGTGCTGGGGCACAACTATCCGTCCAGCGAATGGTATCTTGATTCCTACGCCATCCTGGAAGATCCAACCGTGCGCCCCGAAGAAGGCGACGCCTGGTATAAACTCTGGTAAGGCCCTCGCATGCTGGTTCGCCTATCCATACGCGATGTGGTGTTAATCGACCGGCTTGAACTGTCGTTCACCGATGGCCTTGGGGTGCTGACCGGCGAAACCGGTTCGGGCAAATCTATTTTATTGGATGCGTTGGGTTTGGCGCTGGGCAACCGCGCCGAGGCACGCTTGGTGCGCCACGGCGAAAAACAGGCATCCGTCACCGCTGAATTTAATCTGCAACCTGAACACGGCGTTTGGGCGCTGTTGGATGAACACGGCATCGTGGTCGAAGGCGAGCCATTGCTGGTACGCCGCGTGTTGGCAGTCGACGGGCGCTCGCGCGCGTACATCAACGACCAGGCCGTCAGTATTGGCCTGTTGCGTGAAGTCGGCAGCGAAATCGTTGAAATCCACGGCCAGTTCGATAACCAAAAGCTGATGAACCCGGCTTCGCATCTGGGGCTGCTGGACGCCGTGGGCGGACATGGGGCGCAAACTGGCGCCACGGCCAAGGCGTATTCGGGTTGGCGTGAAGCGGCGGCGGAGCTCGCCCGCGCAACAGATTCCTATGAGGCCGCCAAGCGTGATGAAGAATACCTGAGCCATGCGGTGGAAGAACTTAGAAAGCTAAGCCCCGAGCCCGGTGAAGAAGGGCGCTTGGCCAGTGAGCGCACCATGATGATGCACGGCGAAAAACTGATCGACGCCATGAACAAGGCCAGCGGCTTGTTAGGCTCGCACGCGGGTGTTGAACGCAAAGTCCGCGACGCGGTACGCGCGCTGGAACCGGCGGCAGAAAAAGCCGAGGGGATTCTCGATGACACCTTGAAAGCACTGGACGACGCGCAAGACAGCTTGGCCCAGGCGCTTGACCAGTTGGACCGGGCGGCGCGGCGGGTTGATATCAACCCAGCCACCTTGGAACAAACCGAAGAACGCCTGTTTCACCTGCGCGCACTGGCACGCAAACACAATGTCGAGGTCGATGCGCTGGCCGACCTTGCGGGTTCGCTGGAACGCCAGTTGGCTGTGATTACCGATGGCGGGGCGCGGCTCGAAGAACTGGCGCGCGCGGAACTGAAAGCGAAAGCAGCCTTCACCGACGCCGCTGAAAGCTTAAGCAAGGCGCGCATCAAAACCGCCACCGGGCTGGACCGGGACGTGGCGGGCGAACTGGAACCGTTGAAACTGGGCCAGGCGCGGTTTGTGACGCAAGTGAAGTCGCACCTGGATGATGAAAATAACTGGAACGAAAACGGCTTTGATAAGGTGGCTTTTCAGGTCGCCACCAACCCCGGCGCACCGCCGGGGCCATTGGCCAAGATCGCATCCGGCGGCGAGCTGGCGCGTTTCATGCTGGCGTTAAAAGTGGTGCTGGCCAAGGCCGATCCGGTGCCGACCCTGATCTTTGATGAAGTCGATGCCGGCATCGGCGGTGCGGTGGCCGATGCGGTGGGCGCACGCCTTTCGCAATTAGGTCGCGATGTGCAAGTGCTGGTGGTGACCCACAGCCCACAGGTGGCTGCACGCGGACAGACGCATTTTCAGGTCAGCAAGGATGGCGACGGCGCAAACGGCAAAGGTGTGACCACCCGCGTTGTGGTTCTGGGCGAAAGCGCGCGCGCCGATGAAATCGCGCGCATGCTGGCCGGATCACGCATCACGTCCGAGGCCCGCGCAGCCGCTGAAAGCCTTCTGGCAGGGGCGGCGGAATGAGCGCCAAGAAAGCTCGTCTAAGGGATATGTCGCCTGATGAGCTGACTTCTGATGAAGCCGAAACAGAACTAGCTGCACTGGCCGAAGAAGTGGCAAGGCACGACCTTCATTATCACCAAAACGATGCACCCGAAATATCAGACGGCGAATACGACGCCCTTGTGCGGCGAAATGCAGCCATTGAGGCCCGCTTTGCGCTTCTGGTGCGACCCGACAGCCCATCGCACAAGGTCGGCGCGGTGGTCAAAAGCGGCTTTCAGAAAATCAAGCACGCCAAGGCGATGTTGTCGCTGGGCAACGTGTTCGATGAACAGGAATTGCAGGATTTCATCGATGGCGTCAGGCGCTTTTTAAAAGAACTGAAAGACGACCCCGCCGCCCCGCTTGAAATGGTCGCGGAACCCAAAATCGACGGGGTTTCCATATCGCTGAGGTATGAAAAGGGCAAGCTGGTACAAGCTGCGACGCGCGGCGATGGCGCGGTGGGCGAAGATGTGAGCGCAAACGCGCGCACCATTTCCGATATCCCACACTCGCTGAATGGCGTGCCGGACGTTCTTGAAGTGCGCGGTGAAGTCTATATGACCAAGCCCGATTTTCAGGCATTAAACGAACGACAAGAAGCCCAAGGCGAAAAGGTTTTCGCCAACCCCAGAAATGCCGCCGCCGGATCGCTGCGACAGTTGGATGTCGCGGTTACTGAGGGTCGTCGCCTAAGCTTTTTTGCTTATGCGTGGGGTGAGATTTCCCAAGTGGACTGGCAAAGCCACGGCGAATTTATTGAACGACTGAAGGGTTGGGGATTTCAGGTCAATAAGCTGACTAAAGTATGCGCCGATCTGGATGCGCTACTGGCCCAGTACGATAAAATCCTGAACGCGCGAGCGGGTCTTGATTACGACATTGATGGCGTGGTCTATAAGGTCAACCGGCTGGACTGGCAGGAACGCCTGGGTTTTGTTGCCCGCTCACCGCGCTGGGCCATCGCCCA
>DAOVVL010000239.1 GCA_030637205.1 Thalassospiraceae bacterium
ATGACCGGCGGGCTTTCCATCTGGCTGCGGCTGGGCATTGAACGCGCGCTGGGTATCGCCGCGGTTCGCACCGTGGTGCAGCTGGTGTTGATCGGCTACGTGCTGAAAATCCTGTTCGCCATGACATCGCCGCTTTGGACCGGGGTCGCGGCAACGATCATGATCCTGCTGGCCGGGCGCGAAGCCGTGGCGCGCCAGAACATCCGCTTGAGCCGCGGTTGGGGGCTTGGCATATCCACATCCAGCCTGATGATCTCGGGTGCGCTGGTAACCACCATTGCGTTGACCACCGCCGTGCGCCCTGAGCCGTGGTTTGATCCGCGCTTTGCCTTGCCATTGCTGGGCATGATCTTGGGCAATACGCTCAACGGCGTCGCGGTCGGCATGGACCGCTTGGTCACAACCCTGAAACGCGAACGCGAAGCGATTGAGGCCAGGCTCGCATTAGGCCACACCCGCGTTGACGCGGTGCGCCCGTTTATTCGCGAAGCGGCACGCGCCGGCATGATGCACATCATCAACGCCATGTCGGCGGCCGGGCTGATCTCGTTGCCGGGCATGATGACGGGGCAAATCCTCGCCGGCGTTGATCCGACCGAGGCGGTTAAGTATCAGATAATGATAATGTTTTTGCTGGCAGGCTCGACCGCCATTGGCACACTGATCGCGGTGATGGCAGCCGCCCGGCGGCTTGGCGATGAACGCGACCGGCTGCGGTTGGACCGCTTGAGCGTGCCTTCGGAAATCCGCGGCGGTTAAGAAAACAGCTTTTTAAAGCGCACCTTGATCCACGTTTCGGCCTGGTCGAGACCGTGGCGGGCTTTTGGAAAACGCGCACCCAGTTGTTGGCGCAACAGCCGCGCGCGGGGCGATACCATCGACAATAAAAATACGCCCACCAGCAAAAACAAAACGCCCTGCAATATAGGCAAGAACAGCCCCAACACACCCAGCACCAAAAAACACCAGCCCAGTGCGCTTAGCACAAAATGGTTGGCGCGCCGACGCCTAGGCGGGCGGATGCGTTTGGCGCGAAATCCTCTAAAGCGGCGCATGGTGTGTGTGCCTTTATTTATAAACTTATCGCGTATAGCCAAGGTTAGGCGCGAGCCAGCGTTCGGTTTCCTGCACGCTCAGCGCCTTGCGGTTGGCATAGTCTTCGACCTGGTCCTTGCCAATCTTGCCGATGCCGAAGTATGACGCTTCTTCGTGGGCGAAGTAAAAACCCGAAACGCTGGAAGTGGGCATCATGGCAAAACTGTCGGTCAGTTCGATCCCCGTCGCCTTCGTCGCATCCAATAATTTGAACAGCGTCGATTTTTCCGTGTGGTCGGGGCACGCCGGATAGCCCGGTGCGGGGCGAATGCCCTGATACTTTTCCGCAATCAGGTCCTGGTTGGAAAGATCTTCTTCCGCGCCATAAGCCCAGAAATCCTTGCGCACACGTTCGTGCAAACGCTCGGCCAAGGCTTCGGCCAGACGGTCTGCCAGTGCTTTCAACAAGATGTCCGAATAATCGTCATGGGCGGCCTTGAACTCAGCCGATTTTTCATCCAACCCGATGCCGGTGGTGACCGCAAAGCCACCGATGAAATCCTTCACGCCCGTTTCACGCGGCGCCACAAAATCGGCCAGGCAATGATTGGCGCGATCATTACTGCGCACCATTTGCTGGCGCAGGAAATGAACCGTATCCAACACATCGGTGCGATCATTGTTGGTGTATAGCTCCACATCGTCATGGCCAACGGCGTTGGCTGGCCAAAAGCCGATTACGGCACGCGCGGTCAGCCATTTTTCATGCAAAATCTGTTTCAGCATTTTTTGGGCATCTTCAAACAGCGAACGCGCGGTTTCGCCCACGACTGCATCATCCAGTATGGCCGGGTAATTGCCCTTTAATTCCCAGGTGCGGAAAAACGGTGTCCAGTCGATGCGCTCAACCAATGCATCCATGGGATAGTCTTCAAACACCCGCGTGCCGGTGAACGTGGGTTCTGGCGGCGGCGCGGCCTGCCAGTCAATCTGAACCCGGTTGGCGCGCGCCTTCTCAAGGCTAGCCAGTTCACGCGCCCGGGTGCTTGCTTCGTGGGCGATTTTCATATCTTCATATTCGCTTCGGATATCACTGGCGTAGTCTTGCCCATCAGTGGGTGAAAGTAGTTTCGACGCCACGCCAACCGCGCGCGACGCATCGACCACGTACACGGCCGGGCCGCTATACGCAGGCGCGATTTTCACCGCGGTGTGGACTTTCGATGTGGTGGCGCCACCGATCAGCAACGGGGTTTTCATGCCCCGTCGTTCCATTTCGCGTGCCACGATCACCATCTCTTCGAGCGACGGCGTAATCAGCCCTGAGAGACCGATGATGTCGGCATCAATTTCCGCTGCTTTATCCAGGATATCCGTCCACGGCACCATCACGCCCATGTCAACAACTTCAAAGTTGTTACATTGCAGCACCACGCCGACGATGTTCTTGCCGATATCGTGCACGTCGCCCTTGACCGTCGCCATCAAGATACGGCCCTTGGACGTCGAGCCCCCGCCACTGGCAAGTTTTTCGGCTTCGATGAACGGTAACAGCACAGCCACCGCCTGTTTCATCACGCGCGCAGACTTCACCACCTGGGGCAGGAACATCTGGCCCGAGCCAAACAGGTCGCCGACCACGTTCATGCCATCCATCAACGGGCCTTCGATCACGTCGATGGGCGCAGTAGCGTTTTGGCGCGCTTCTTCGGTGTCTTGCTCAACAAAGTCGGCAATGCCTTTTACCAACGCGTGTTCAAGGCGCTTTTCCACGGACTGTTCGCGCCACGTCAGATCCGGCCCGGTTTCCTTGGCGGCCTGTCCTCGGGTCGCTTCGGCAACATCGAGCAAACGCTCGGTGGCTTCAGGATTTCGGTTCAACACCACGTCTTCAACGCGTTCGCGCAGATCATCGGCAATGTCGGCGTACACGGTCAACTGGGCCGCGTTCACGATGCCCATGTTCATGCCCGCTTTTACGGCGTGATAAAGAAACACCGAATGCATGGCTTCGCGAACCGGGTTATTGCCCCTAAACGAAAACGACATATTCGATACCCCACCCGACACGGATGCGTACGGCAAGTTCGCCTTGATCCATTCAACAGCCCGGATGTAATCAACCGAGAAATTGCGGTGTTCTTCAATGCCGGTGGCAATGGGGAAAATATTGGGATCGAAAATAATATCTTCCGGTGCAAAACCAACTTTTTCGGTCAGCACTTTATAAGAGCGTTCGCAAATTGAGATCATGCGCTCATAGCTGTCGGCCTGGCCCTTGTCATCAAACGCCATCACGATCACGGCGGCGCCATAGCGCAATACCTTTTTAGCGTGGGCAATAAATTCGGCCTCGCCTTCTTTCATGCTGATGGAATTGACCACGCCCTTGCCCTGAACACATTTCAGGCCCGCTTCGATGACGTCCCATTTGGAACTGTCGATCATCAGCGGCACGCGCGCAATATCAGGCTCACCCGCGATCAGGTTAAGGAACGTAACCACTTCCTTGTTCGCGTCCAGCATGGCCTCATCCATGTTGACGTCGACGATCTGTGCGCCGTTTTCAACCTGCACCCGGCCAATTTCCAAAGCTGTCTGGTATTCACCGGCGACAATCAGGTTTTTAAATTTAGCTGACCCCGCCACGTTGCAGCGTTCACCGACGTTCACAAACCCGGTCACGTCGTCCACCACCAGCGGTTCCAGCCCGCTGAGTTTCAGGACCGGTTTAAGGTCCGGCACGATGCGCGGCTTGATGCCTGCCACCGCGTCAGATATCGCGCGAATATGATCGGGTGTGGTGCCACAGCAGCCGCCGACAATGTTCAACAGCCCGTCTTCGGCAAAGCTTTTCAAATCCTTGGCCATGTATTC
>DAOVVL010000171.1 GCA_030637205.1 Thalassospiraceae bacterium
CCGTGGACCATGGAGAACAAATTATAAGGCCACTGGGGTAGTTTTCGCGGCCTGCGATAACACAACGTCACACAATCGTTTTCACCCAGCATCTGGCCTATGCGGTCTACCTGTTCGTCGGCGATATCCCACACCACCATGGCGTTGGCGACATAACCCAGACGGCGATGTTGAACCACCACACCAAAACGGCGGATCACGCCCTGTTTAATCAAGCGTTCAAGCGCCTCGATCACTTCGTCCTCAGCCATGCCCAAACGCCCGCCCAGCACCTGATAAGGCCGTGGGTCCAACGGCAAGCCGTGACATAGCGCCTCAATCAAGGCGAGGTCATCTTCATCGACCATCAAGGGCGCATCTGGGTTCACGCTTACGTCCATAACAAATGAAATCCCAAGTCGAGGTGGTAGTCCTGCTCCATCGGCAGGTCCATCGGATGAATTCCTGTCTTGCTCTTAATTTCTGCCAGCACTTCATCTATGCGTTCACGGTCCGGTGCGGTCAGCACAAACCACAAATTGAATTCATGCTCGCGTTCGTAATTGTGGTTAACCTCATCAAACCCTGACACCAGATGAGCAACGTCTTCCAGTTTTTCGGGCGGAACCGCCATGGCGGCCAGTGTGCTGGCGCCAATGGTGCCGGGGCGCACCACCGCACCGATGCGCACGATGGTGGCGTTATCGATCAGGTGGCGAAACACTTCCAGCACTTCGCCCTCGCTCAAGCCTACTTTTTCGCCGATATCGGCATAGGGGCGCGGTGTCAGCGGAAAATCGTGCTGAAAATCATTAAGCAGTTTCTGGTCGGTCTCAAACATCGGCTTAAAGCCCTGTTTTGTTAGCGCGCGCGGTGAGAAAGATCCCGCTGGGTTTATCTGCCGGCAGTTCGGCAATTTTTTCCATGGTGGCGGTATCGTAAACTTCCACCACGTCGCGATCGCGCACCGATACCCATATTTGTTCACCGCGCGGCGTGAATTCCATGTGTAATATGGCGCGACCGGGGGTCATGGTTTTGACGATCTGGCGCGTTTCCACATCAATCACTTGAAGTACATCATTTTTCGGATGGGCGAAGTTGACCCACACCTGGCGGCCATCGGGTCGTGCCATGGCAAAAACCGGCTGGCCATGCACGGGAATACGCCCGATCTCCTTCCAGTCGTTCATGGCCAACACCAAAACTTCGTGGCGGCCAATGGCGGGCAGGAACAACGTGCCCGATGCCTCGGCCCAGCCTTCCAGATGCGGCATCTTGTACACCGGCAACGGTTCTTCACCGCGGCCGTAGCCATCCAGAATACGGCGCATTCCCTTTTCCGGGTGCCACAGGTCCAACAGGCTCAAGCCGTCCTCGCCAAACAGCCCGGCGATGTAATAGCGCGCATCGGGCGTGATCAGGCCATCGTAAGGAAGCTTGCCGATGTTCTTGAATTTGGTGATCTTGGGCGTATCGCCGTTTGAAAAATCGGCGATCCACGTTTCACCGGCGTCATACAAGGAAAACACAAAACGATTGCCCGGCGCATCGACCAGCCCCACGGTCTTGGAAAGCATATCGCCATCGTAAACAGCGGGAATGTCGGCCACCAGTTCCAGCGTATCTGAGGAAAAGACTTTCACCCCACCCGGCTCGTAATTTGATACCGCAACCAGGCGACCGTCTTGGGAAATCGCCCCGCCGATGGAATTGCCGCCCTGCACGACACGCTTAACAATAGTACCGGTCAATATATCGACCTTGGTCAAGCCGCCATCGCGGCCAAACACAAACGCATATCGGGCATCGCGGGAATACACCACCGATGCGTGGCTGAGATCACCCATGCCTTCAACCGTGAACAGCTTGGTCTGCGTGGTGGTCTCAATGATCTGGATGCGGCTGGCAGCGCGCTCAATAATGATGCCTAAATCACCCGTGCCGCGAAGTTCGCCTGCATGTGCGCCACCAATCGTGGCGGCCAACAGCAGCGCGGGAATTAGAAAAAGCCAGAATTTTTTAAGGTCCAGAAATCTATTGGGCATTGAATGTGCCTTCTTTCATTATTTTTACCAGCCACAGGGCTTCACCGGGCGAGATTTCAAAATCCCACGGCGGCATCGGTGTGCCGGGAACGCCTTCTAAAATGATGTCGGCCAAACTTTCGCTGTCTTTGTCTTCAAGGTCTTGCGGACGAAGCGCCGGGCCAAGGCCGCCCTTCATGGTCAAGCCGTGGCACGAACCGCAGTCCTGTATCAACTGATGGATCAACGCTTTTTGGCGCTCAGGGGAAATGTCGGCGGCTTGCGCGAACGGTGACACCACCACAGCCAGCGCCAACACCAGCGCCGTCAGCAAAGATTTATTCGCCAGCCATTGCTTGAAGTTCTTGCGCATCGGAGTTTTCTCCTGCAGCCGTCATCCCGGGTCCCAGGACATTCGCCAAGCTGGCAACTTTGCCGATGATAATCAGGGCCGGGCTTTTAAGGCCCGCAGACTTGAGCGAACGCTCAAGTGTTTCCAGCGTCGCCGGGCAGGTCTTCTGGTCTGCCATGGTGGCACGCGATACGGCCATAACCGGGGTTGATCCGCTAAGCCCGGCGGCCATTAACTGGGTGGTAATCTGGGCCAAATTCGCAAGCCCCATATAAATCACTAATGTGGTGTCGGGGTCTGAAAGGCTTTTCCAGTCCAGATCCAGCGGTTGGTCCGCCCGGCAATGGCCGGTCACGAAACGCACCCCGGTGGCAAGGCCACGATGGGTCAGCGGCACACCTATCATGGCCGAAGCCCCGGCAGCCGCCGTAATGCCGGGCACCACTTCAAATTCAATGTTGGCGCGCACCAGTTCCAGGGCTTCTTCGCTGCCGCGACCAAAAATAAATGGGTCGCCACCTTTCAGGCGAACCACCGTGTGGCCCGCTTTGGCCAGCGATACCAACAGGGCACTGATTTCTTCCTGGGGCAGTGTGTGATTGTTGGTCTGTTTTCCGACGTAAATCTTTGATGCACCTTTTGGCGCCAACGCCAGAACTTCATCGGATATCAACCGGTCATACACGACCGCGTCTGCTTTTTGCAATATCCGGTAGGCCTTCAGGGTCAGCAGTTCCGGATCGCCCGGACCGCCGCCGACCAAATAAACTTTTCCAGTTTTTTTCATTGAAGATCCCTCCTCAAACCATTTGGACATCTCCGAATTTGGGGCGGGAAATAAATCCCGCCCCGTGCTCGGTTCTCAGTAGATATCGTTCATGGTGTTGTAGACGTTGAACTTGCCCGTCGGGGTAACCAGACGTTTGTCCTTGATTACCTTTTTGAGCTTGCGCGTCTTATCGTCGATCACAACGATCGCCGATGTTTGGGTCTTGCCGTTCCAGATCGAGAACCATACTTCGTCACCGGCCTTGTTGTATTCGCCCTGAACGACACGTTTGGCACCTTCGGCACCTAAGTTAGCCCACTTGGCAACGGGGATCGAGACGACCTCCTTGCTAAGATCGTTGGTATCGAACACACCAACGGACTGATAAACGTCTTCGTCAGAGTTAAGCGGCGCATCAACCCACAAGTTAGAGGAATTGGGATGGGTCTTCACAAACAGTGACCCGCCACCGAGACCTTCGAGGGTTTCAACCACCTTCCACGCGTACTGTGGATGCCCTTTAGGATCGGTACCGATCATGATGACGGTATCGTCGCCCAAGTGGCTGGTGGTCCAGACCGGTCCGTATTTAGGATGAACCAGGTTGGCCCCACGACCGGGATGGGGCGTTGCACCCACGCCGTCGCGAACCAGCTTGACCAGCTTGCCGGTCTTGCTGTCGATCACCACGATGGTGTTGCGGGCGTTTGCAGCCATCAACACATAACGCTTGGTGCTATCAAATCCGCCATCATGGAGGAAACGTTCGGTAGCAATGGTGGTTACGTTAAGATTGTTGATGTCTTCATAGTTGATCAACAGGATCTTACCGGTTTCCTTAATGTTGACGATGAACTCGGGCCGGTAATGCGATGCGATGATCGCAGCGACACGCGGCTCGGGGTGGTATTCGGCGGGATCGTCCACGGTGTAGCCACGCGTTGAAGCAATTTTAAGTGGTTCCAGCGTGTCGCCGTCCATGATGGTGTATTGCGGCGGCCAGTAAGAACCGGCAATCGCATACTTGTCTTCATAGCCCTTGAACTTGGATGTTTCGACCGAGCGAGCTTCGATGCCCACTTTGATCTGGGCGACGTTGCCCGGAACTTTCATCCACAGATCGATCATGTTGACCTGTGCATCACGACCGATCACGAACAGATAGCGACCCGATGCCGATAGGCGCGAGATATGCACCGCATAGCCGGTATTGATCACTGCCGCGATTTTATGGGTATCGCCATCAATCAACGCCACCTGACCCGCATCACGCAACGTGACCGAGAAAGCATTTTCCAGGTTGATGTTGTTCATCTTCTTCTTCGGACGATCTTTGGATGCGACGATAACTTTCCAGCTGTCGCGCATTTCCTGCATGCCCCATTTCGGGGGTTCTGACGGTTCCAGCAGAAGATAGTTCGCCATCAGGTCAATATCGGCTTCGCTTAACTCACCAGACGTGCCCCAGTTGGGCATACCGGCGGGCGAGCCGTATGTGATGAAATCCCTGAGCGCTTCATGGCCGCGTTCGCGGGTGATGTCGACGGTCAACGGTTTGCCGGTAGCACCTTTACGAAGCACACCATGACAGCCGGCACATCTTTCGAAGTAAATCTTGTTGGCCTGCGATAATTTCGCATCGCTAAGCTTTGGCAGTTCTGCTGCTGATGCGGTGCGTATCGGAATAACACCAACCACGGCAACTGCCATAATTGTTGCCAAGCCAGTGAGAAGATGTTTAAGGGTCATTGAGATATCCTCCTCTTTTTGAACACAAAATTTGGGCGCCAAAAGCGGCCCAACAGGTGTC
>DAOVVL010000311.1 GCA_030637205.1 Thalassospiraceae bacterium
CCGATGAATACATGATCCCCGGCGTGGGTGTGTGGTACGCATCGACCTGCCTGCAATGCGCTGCCGGGTGTTCGGTTCATGGCCGGGTCCGCGAAGGCCGGGTGTTGAAACTTGAAGGCAACCCCGAAGCGGGCGTGAACAGCGGGCGGCTTTGCCAGATGGGCCAGGCCGCATTGCAAACCAATTTGAATCCTGATCGTTTGAACCAGCCGTTGATCCGCAAAGATGGCAATCTGCAAACGGCCACATGGGACGTAGCCCTGGCGCTGATCGCACAAAAATCAGGTTCCGGGCGCGCCGCATGGGTTAGCGGCTCCATCAGCGGCCACCAACGTGTGCTGATCGAAACCCATTTGGATGCACTGGGCGGCGGCAGCCATTACGCTGTCGAAGCCGTGAATTCCAAGATCTGGGAAAGCGCCTGTCGCGACATGCTGGGCGATCCCAACCCGACCATAAACATCGCTGATGCCAAGGTTGTGGTATCGCTGGGCGCTGATTTCCTCGGCGCATCGGTTTCACCGGTCCACTTCCAGACCCAATACGGCAAATTCCGTTCCGTGCCGCGCGGCACCCTTATTCAGGTTGAGCCGGCCATGTCCATGACCGGGGCCAATGCCGATCATTGGGTTGGCGTTAGCCCGGGCGGCGAAACTGCCGTGGCACTGGGTATTGCGCACCAACTGATCTACACCAAGGGGCGTTCCACCAATGGCCTGTCACCTGAACTGGTGGCGCTGATCAACAGCCATGACGCCGCTTTGGTCACCGCCGCGTCAGGTGTGCCGGCTTTAAAAATTACCAAGATCGTCGAGCTGCTGGCAGAAAACAGCCCCTCTCTGATACTGGCGGGCGGATCTGCCACGGCCAGCACAGATGGCTACCAGGCCGCCGCAAGTGCCTTAGTGCTGAACCACATTTTGGGCAACGTCGGGCGCACGCTTAAAGCCGGAAACGGCCTTGCCCATGCACAACTGGCGCCACTGGGCGGCGGGACCGGCGATCTGGCGCAACTGGCAAACGATGCCAAGGCCGGGCGCATCGATACCGCCTTTACGTGGGGCACCAACCCGTTGTTCACCGCGCCCACATCACTGGGGCTTCAGGAAAGCTGGGGCAACATCGGCTTCAAGGTCGCATTTGCCAATTTTGCAGATGAAACCACGGCCCAAGCCGACGTGGTGTTGCCGATGGCATCCAGCATGGAAGACTGGGGCACCCACATTGCGGCTTATGACAGTGACAAGCCTGCGCTGCTGCTTCAACAGCCGCTGATGGAACCGATCTTTAACAACACCCGGGGTTTTGGCGATGTGGTGCTGGGTCTGGCCAAGGCAGCGGGCGCTGCGGGCTTAGATGATTTTGATGATTATTACGGCTATCTGCGCGCCGCCATCAGCGCCTTGATGAATTCAGAACTGGAAACAGACTGGAACGCCGTCCTGATGAAGGGCCAGATCGACCTGCCCGTCTATCAGCGCCGCCTGAACGCAAACCATCTTTCACTCACTGCGCCAAAATCCCAAGGCGCTGCCGGCAAGCTGACGCTGATCACCCCGGCCCGCCAGGGCATGTGGGACGGCCGTCACGCCAATTTGACGTGGCTGCAGGAAGCACCTGACCAAATCTCAAAAGTGGTGTGGGATTCCTGGGCCGAGGTTCATCCCAAAACGGCCGCGCGACTGGGCGTTGAAGACGGCGACTATTTAAACATTACATCCGCCGGCGGCACCATCACGACGCGCGTGTTTGTTTACAAAGGCGTTCACCCCGATGCCATCTGCGTGCCCATGGGCCGCGGACATACCGATTACGGGCGCTGGGCAACCAACAACGGGGTCAACCCGCTGTCAATTCTGGACGCGGCGTTTGATGCCACCACCGGCGAGCTGGCCACGTCGGCCACGTTGGTTGATGTCAAAAAGGCCGGAAAAAATCGCCAATTTGCGACGCTGATGGAAGTCGACAGCCAATACGGACGCAAACTGGTCGCCACCATCCCGGCAAAACAACAATCCAAGACCGAAGGAGGCGCTTAAGCCATGTCATCTCTTTTCGGAAACCTGCTCAAAGGCTGGACAGATTATACCAAAGGCATCGAGGACGGTGGCCACCACGATTACGAACACATGTGGGCGATGGTTATCGATCTGGACAAATGCACCGGCTGCAACGCGTGTGCGGTTGCGTGTTACGCTGAAAACAATATCGCCACGGTCGGCGAAGAAAAATATGTTGCCCGTCAATCCATGCAGTGGATACGCATTGAGCGTTATTTCGATGAACCGGACATTGACGCGGGCGCGCCTGAAACTGAATTTCAGGAACGCGGCGCGTCTTTTCTGCCGATGATGTGCCAGCAATGCAACGCCGCACCGTGCGAACCGGTTTGCCCGGTTGCCGCCACCTATCACACGCCCGACGGTCTGAACGCACAAATTTATAACCGCTGCATCGGATCGCGCTATTGCGCCAATAACTGCCCGTACCGCCTGCGCGTATTTAATTTCTATGATTACACCCTGGACACATGGCCGGAACCGTTAAACCAGCAGTTAAACCCGGACATCAGCGTACGTTCCAAGGGCGTGATGGAGAAATGCACGTTCTGCATCCAGCGCATCCATGCCGGCAAAGACAAGGCCAAGATGGAAAACCGCCCGGTGCGCGACGGCGAAGTTGTTACCGCGTGTCAGCAGACCTGCCCGACACAGGCGATCGAGTTCGGCGATTTATTGGACCCGACCAGCGGCGTTGCAAAAACATGGAAACGCCAGCAGATCGAACAAGGCACATACAAACAAAACAAAGACAATCCGAGCCTTCGCGGTTACCGGGTTTTCGAAGAACTGAACGTGGACCCCAGCGTGGTCTATCTGGAACGGGTGCGGGAGAAATACTCAATGAGTGACACCGCAACCAAACACCTGACTGAGGTTCAGACCAAGGACATCGATGAAAACATCGCCTGGGCCAAGATCAACGAAGACGTTCTGCGTTCGATGGAAAACC
>DAOVVL010000159.1 GCA_030637205.1 Thalassospiraceae bacterium
CATCGGCCGACGCCGCACGCAAGAACCTGTGCGACGCTGAAGCCCGCGTCAGCTCACACTACCTCATCGACGAAGACGGCACGGTCAGCCGTTTGGTCGATGAAGACAAACGCGCATGGCATGCGGGTGTGGCGTGGTGGCGCGGTGCGCTGGATGTGAATTCCAGATCCATCGGTATTGAACTGGTCAACCCGGGCCACGAATTTGGTTATCAAACGTTTCCCGATGTGCAGATGGATGCCCTGATAAGCCTGATCAAGGCGATTGGGCGGCGACATAAAATTCCTGCGCGAAATATAATTGGCCACGCCGATGTGGCGCCGGGGCGCAAACAAGACCCCGGCGAGCTGTTCGATTGGCATCGCCTGGCGAAGAACGGTATCGGCTTATGGCCCGAAGGGGCAACCCATGTGAACGCGAGCGCCCAAAACGTGGCCGCCATGCTCAACGCCTATGGCTACGATGTGGTGGATTTGAAAGCGACGCTCACCGCCTTTCAGCGCCATTTTCGCCCTGAAAAGGTCGATGGCATTGCCGACGTTGAGACCATTGG
This sequence comes from Thalassospiraceae bacterium, assembly GCA_030637205.1. Taxonomy (GTDB): domain Bacteria; phylum Pseudomonadota; class Alphaproteobacteria; order Rhodospirillales; family Magnetovibrionaceae; genus DAOVVL01. Next base: position 554 of record DAOVVL010000159.1, read on the forward strand.
CCGGCTGGTTCGCCTGCTTGATATGGCCGTGGCCCAAGATGGCCTGATCCCCGCCCACGCTTGACGTGAACCCCTAAATGGCTAGGTTAGGCCCCGGGTCAGACGATCGGATGGTCGCCCTTTTGGTGTTCGCACCAAAGGGGAGGAAAGTCCGGGCTCCATGAAGACACGGTGCCGGTTAACGGCCGGCGGGCGCAAGCCTAGGGAAAGTGCCACAGAAAGCAAACCGCCTGCTTTTTCAAGTAGGTAAGGGTGAAAGGGTGCGGTAAGAGCGCACCGCGCCCCTGGTAACAGGGGCGGTCGCGGTAAACCCCACCGGGAGCAAGACCAAGAAGGACGGCCAGAGGATTTAAGGCCTCAGGCACGTTTTCAGGCCGCCGTCCGGGTAGCGTCGCACGAGGCGTCTGGCAACAGGCGTCCCAGATGAATGGCCATCTATCGCACTGACAGCCCTAAAGGCTGAAGGCGCGTGGACAGAACCCGGCTTACAGATCGTCTGACCCATTTTACCTCAGCTTGCAACTGGGCGAATCGCCCCGAAAAAGCCGCCCAAAGGCACTTAACAGCCGCCTTTTGGGCCTTTGTTGGGGCGCGATTGCCGATCGCGCGAATGGGGCCGATTTGGCCGTAAAACCGGAACGAAAAAAGAACAAAAATCCGGAATTTAGCTCGCAAATGCCAAAATCTTGTGCATTTTCAAGTGCTTTAGCCTTTTTTCCCCCATTTGCTGGGGGGTGCCCCATCGCCTAGTGATTTTGCGCTAACCCCAAGCAAAACCACGACTTTCCATTGACGCCCATAGATGCCCATGATATCCCATTTATACCCATGGGGGTTCTTATAGTACGGGAAAAAACCCGTCTGGTACGGGAAGCCCCATCGTCTAGTGGTTTTGCGCAACGTGAGGGGGTCGTTATGGCGCTGCTGGTAGGCAGACACCTCAATAAAGTCGACACGAAGGGCCGTGTATCCGTGCCCAAACCGTTCCGCGATGCACTGGGTGCGGGCGGCGGGTTTGTCGGCGTGTTTGTGTATCCGTTTTTCAAATACCCGGCCCTTGAAGGTTCGGGCGAAGCTTTCATGCAACGTCTCGCGCTTAGTCTTGAAAACAATCTCGACCTTTTTTCCGATGAACAGGAAGACCTGGCATCCATCACGCTGGAAAGCACACACCAGTTGGCGTTTGATCCCGAAGGCCGGGTGGTTTTGCCCGAAGCACTTTCAGCACACGCCAACATCACCACCCAGGCGTTGTTTGTTGGCCGGGGATCGCGTTTTCAAATCTGGTCGCCGGAACTTTACGAACGCCACCGCGGCGGTGCATTGGAGCGTGCGCGTGAACAAGGCGCAACCCTGCAACTGGCGCCTGTCACACCCTCAAATCCCCGCTCAGGAGATTGAGCCATGATGACCGCCGGCACGCCCCACACCCCGGTCATGCTCAACGAAGTGCTCGCAGCCCTTTCCCCCGTCGATGGCGGTATTTACGTTGACGGAACTTTTGGTGCCGGGGGTTATTCCCGCGCCTTTTTAGAAGCTGCCAGTTGCACCGTTTACGCCATTGATCGCGACGCCAGCGCCGTTCAACGCGGGCGCGAACTGGAAGCCGAATACGCCGGGCGTTTTAACGTGATCGAAGGCTGCTTTGGTTCCATGGCCGAGCTGTTGTCGGAACGCGGCATTGGCCCGGTTGATGGTGTTGCGCTGGATCTGGGCGTTTCGTCCATGCAGCTTGATATCGCAGAACGTGGATTTTCGTTTCGCAACGATGGCCCGCTGGACATGCGCATGGGCAGCGATGGTTTAAGCGCCGCTGACGCGGTTAACAACCTGGAAGAAACCGAACTGGCAGGCATCATTCGCGAACTGGGCGAAGAGCGCCACGCCAAACGTGTGGCCCGCGCCATTGTCGAGGCCCGCAAAGAGGCCCCCATCACCCGTACTTTGGAACTGGCAGGCGTGGTTCGCCGCGTGGTGCCAAAATCGAAAGACGGTATCGATCCCGCAACGCGCACTTTTCAGGCGCTGCGCATTCATGTGAACGACGAACTGGGTGAAGTTGATCGCGGCCTCATTGGTGCCGAAACCGTATTGGCTGAGGGCGGGCGTCTGGTGGTGGTGACGTTTCATTCACTGGAAGATCGCCGGGTGAAAAAGTTTATGCGCGACCGCAGCGGTTCCGCTCCGCGCCCGTCGCGCCACGCACCCATCGATACCAGCACCGGGCCGGAGCCCACGTTTAAGGTGATCAACCGTCGTGCGATCAGCGCCACTGATGAGGAAACAAGATCAAATCCCCGTTCGCGTTCAGCCAAACTTCGCGCCGCCGAGCGTACCGCCGCGCCGATCTGGGAAACGCAGGTGCGCTCATGAAAAGCAAAATCGGATTGATGCGCCATACCACCGTTTTGTTCCTGTTGTTGGCAGGCGGCATCAGCGTACTTTTGTTTTCGGTCAAGTATCAGGTGCAGGATCTGGAAGAAGACCGCGTTTCGCTGATCCAGGAAATAAAATCTGAACGCCGCGCCATCCATGTGTTGAAAGCGGAATGGAGCTATCTGAACAATCCCGCCCGCATCGGCGCGCTGGCAGAAAAACATTTGGGCTTTGGTAAAACCGATCCTGAAAAAATGTTCGACGTCGATGGCGTTGAGGCAATTCCCTTTCGCAAGGGGGTCGCCGAATGAGCAAGAACACAGCCAGCGAACAGGCAATTTTATTTGACAGCCTCGACCCTGATCGCATCCGTGTTGAAAGCGCCAGAAAGCTGGCGCTGGAAACTGGCCGCACCCGTTTGCTGGTGACCGGCGTGGTGTTGTGTTTGGCATTTGCCGCATTGGCTGTGCGTCTGGCTGAACTGACCGCGTTTGGTATTCCGCCGGGGGTTCGTCTGGCAAGTCTTAGCCCGCACAATAAACCGATCACCGCGCGCGCCGATATTCGCGACCGCAACGCCATGTTGATAGCGACCAGCCTGCCGACCCGATCGCTGTTTGCCGATCCGCGCGATGTGATGGACATCGAGGAAGCCGCGTTAAAGCTGGGCGCGCTTTTGCCCAACCTTAGTGCTGAGGATGTTCGCCACAAGCTGGCGCTGGGTGGGCGCTTTCAATGGATTGCGCGCAACCTGACGCCGACGCAGGTTTATGCGGTCAACCGGCTGGGCCTTCCGGGCTTCAGTTTTCGCGATGGCGAGCGCCGCGTTTATCCGTTTGGCCCTATTTTCGCCCATGTTCTGGGCTACACAGATGTTGACGGACGCGGCATTGCCGGGGTTGAGCGCGCGTTCGATGAGAAACTCAGCGAACCCGTGGCCCCGGGTGAGACACGCGGCATTGATCTGGCGCTCGATCTCAGGTTTCAGACCATTCTTCGCGAGGAATTGGCAGCAGCACAGCAACGCTTCAGCGCGGTCGGAGCCGCGGGTGTGGTGATCGACGCCAAAACCGGCGAAGTGCTGGCTATGGCTTCGTTGCCTGATTTCAATCCCAACGAGCCGGAACAGGCGCTGGGTAAAAACGGTTTTAATCGCGCGACCAAAGGCGTTTACGAAATGGGTTCGACGTTCAAATTATTTTCAACCGCAACCGCACTTGATAGCGGCGCGGTCAGCATCGCGGATGGTTATGACACGTCTGAGCCGATCAAGGCTGCGCGCTTTACGATCAACGATTTCCACGGCAAGAAACGCTGGCTTTCTGTGCCGGAAATTCTGGTTTATTCATCCAATATCGGAACCGCCAAGATGGCACTGGAAGTTGGTGCCAAAAAACAAAAAGAATATATGCGCCGCTTTGGCATGCTTAGCCCCGCAGCAATCGAAATCCCCGAAGTCGGCCACCCGCTGTATCCGGAACGCTGGGGTGAAATTTCAACCATGACCATTTCATATGGCCACGGCATTGCGGTCAGCCCGTTGCATGTGGCATCCGGCGTGGCAACGCTGGTCAACGGCGGTGTGATGCACCCGCCCAGCATACTCAAACGCGACGCCAATTCGTTGATCGTGGAAGAACGTGTGCTAGCCCCTAAAACATCCGCGACCATGCGCGCGTTGATGCGCTTGGTGGTGCGTTTCGGTACCGGCAAAAACGCCGATGTAAAAGGCTACCGCGTTGGCGGCAAAACCGGCACGGCGGAAAAACAGGTCGGCGGCGGCTATTCCGAAGATGCGCTGGTGTCGTCGTTTGTTGGCGCATTTCCCATGAACGATCCCCGCTATGTGGTGTTGGTGGTAATCGATGAACCCAAGGGCATTAAAAGCAGCTTCGGTTTTGCAACCGGCGGCTGGGTCGCGGCACCGGCGGTCAAAAGTATTGTTGGGCGCATTGCGGCGCTCACCGGCATGTTGCCCCAGGATGTCAGCGACGAAGAGCCCATCAAACCGGGCACGCCGTTTTATATTCCGGCGCGCGCAACCCAACCGGCCCCCAAAATCGCTTTAGGGGGGATCGCACGTGCGGCTCATTGATTTGGTAGACGGAACAGAAGAGATCATGCAGGCAGTAGCGCAAAATGGTCATAACGATCTGGAAATTACGGGCCTGACCTGTGATTCCCGTGACGTGCGTCCGGGTTATTTGTTTGCAGCCCTCGCCGGTGAAAAGCTTGACGGTCGTGATTACATTCCCGATGCGCTGGATCATGGCGCGGTGTGTGTGCTGTCAAACGATACAACTTCAGATGCGCTCAAAACTGTGTGGATTTTGGATGCGAACCCGCGCCATCGCTTCGCCAAACTGGCGGCGCGCTTTCATGAGCCCCAGCCGGAAAACGTGGTGGCTATTACCGACACCAACGGCAAAACGTCCGTCGCCTCTTTCACGCAACAAATCTGGGAA
>DAOVVL010000176.1 GCA_030637205.1 Thalassospiraceae bacterium
AGGGCGTCATGGAAAAATGCACGTTCTGCATCCAGCGCATCCGCGCCGCCAAGGACAAGGCCAAGATGGAAAACCGTACGGTTCAAGACGGCGAAGCCGTCACCGCCTGTCAGCAGACCTGCCCGACACAGGCGATCCAGTTCGGCGATTTGCTGGACCCGTCCAGCGGCGTTGCCAAAACATGGAAACGCCAGCAGATCGAACAAGGCACGTACAAACAAAACAAAGACAATCCAAACCTTCGCGGTTACCGGGTTTTCGAAGAACTGAACGTGGACCCCAGCGTGGTCTATCTGGAACGGGTGCGGGAGAAATAAACAATGAGTGACACCGCAACCAAACACCTGACTGAGGTTCAGACCAAGGACATCGATGAAAACATCGCCTGGGCCAAGATCAACGAAGACGTTCTGCGTTCGATGGAAAACCCGCGCCGAGGCTACTGGATCGCCATGGCCATTTCGGTGGCGTTGTTCAGCATCATGATTTACGCCGAGGTGTACCAGTACATCGTCGGCATGGGTCCGGCGGCGCTGAACACATCGCATATGTGGGATCTATATATCTCTACTTTTGTGTTCTGGATCGGCATGAGCCATTCCGGCACGTTGCTTTCGGCCATTTTGCATCTGGTTCACGCCGATTGGCGCAAACCCATCTATCGCTTTGCTGAAGCCATGACCACGTTCTCGTTGATGACGGCGGGCATCTTCCCGGTGATCCATCTGGGGCGCGTGTGGAACTTTTACTGGGTGATGCCGTACATGACCGACCGCGGCATCTGGCCGAACTTCAGATCACCGTTGATCTGGGATGCGTTTGCCATCACCACGTACCTGACAAGTTCGGTGCTGTTTCTTTACATCGGCATGATCCCCGATCTGGCGATTTGCCGCGATCACGCCAAGGGCTGGCGCAAAAAACTGTACACATGGCTGTCGCTGGGCTGGCACGGCGATGATCGCCAGTGGCGCAATTTCCGTATCACCTATCTGGTCATTGCGTGCCTTCTGATCCCGCTGGCGGTATCGGTGCATTCCATCGTGTCCATGGACTTTGCCATGGCCATTATGCCGGGCTGGCACGTCACCACGTTCCCGCCGTACTTCGTGGCTGGCGCGCTGTATTCAGGTTGTGCTGCGATTATCACGCTGTTTATCCTGCTGCGTTATTTCTTCAAGTTTGAAGAATACATGACGTTCCCGATTCTCGATAAAGTCTGCAAGCTGACCTTTGTCATCTCGATGGTGTGGACGTACCTGAACCTGGTTGAATTTGCGTCCGTGTGGTACGGCCACGATATTCCGTCCAAGGAAGTTCTGTTGGCCAAGGCCTATGGGCCGTATGCACCGTTCTTCTGGGGCATGATTTTCTGCGGCATGATCCTGCCGTTCTCGCTGCTGTCAAACTGGGTCCGGCGCAACATGAAAGTTCTGTTCGTGGTCTCGGTGCTGTTGAACGTCGGCATGTGGCTGGAACGCTGGATGATCGTCACGCCAACGCTATCGCTTTCATACCATCCGTGGGGCTGGAACGTGATGTGGCCGGGCTGGGTCGAATGGGCCATGGTCGGCGGCAGCTTCGGCTGGTTCGGCATGTTGTTCCTGATATTCGTCAAAGTGTTCCCATGTGTATCCATGTACGAGGTCAAGGAAATGGTGTTCCACAGAAAGCGCACCGTTTACGAAGACGTCGATGAAATGATGGTCCTGCATTCAGGCACGCCAAGTGCGGCCGATGCAGGCGCTGCTAAACCGGGAGGGTCTTAAAATGGCAGAACATCGCATTTTTGGACTGTTTGCCGATTTTGATCAGGCTTTTGAAGTGGTCGCTGACATTCGCCGCTATGAAGTGCCGGGCGTGACGGTTGACGATGTTCGCATCAAGTCACCCATCGAACACCCCGAGATCGAAGATGTGCTGGGCGAGCGCCCCACCGACATTCCCAAATGGGCGTTTGGCGGCGGATTGTTCGGCCTGGTCTTCGGCTTCTTCTTCCTTGCCGGCGCACAGGCCAATTTCACCGTGCAGCCCCAGGGCGGCAAACCGGTGATTACCGTTCCATCCAATCTGGTGCTGGCATATGAAATGCTGATTTTGTTCGCCGTGCTGGCGACACTGGTTGGATTTATTGTCGGCGCGCGGCTGATGCGCAAACGCGGGCCGTTTTATGACAAGGCGGTGAGCCTGGACCAGATCGGTATCGTGATCGAAAAGGTCGACGACATCCAGCGCGAACAGGTTCGCGCCCTTTTTGCCAAACACCGGGTCATTGATGTGTTTGAGGAGACCGGTACATGAAGCGGCACAGAAACATCGTCAAGGGCTTAAGCGCCGCCGCCATTGCCGCGATAATTGTGGTGCTGGGGGCCGGCGATGCGTACGCGTGGCCGTGGTCAAAAGATATGGTCAATCAGCCTTCGATCAAACCCCAGGAACAGACCCGGCCTTTCCCCGCACGTTCCGTGCCGACCACTGGAATAGCGACCGAATATGCAGACCGCGACGCCACCGAAGAACTTGAAAACCCGTTTGCAGCGACGAAAGATTCGATCAGTAAAGGGCGCACCCTGTTTCGTATTTATTGCGCCGCCTGTCATGGCCTGAGCGGGCGCGGCGAAAGCCCCGTGACCGAAAAGATCGGCGCCACCGACCTGACCGACCCCGACAATATGGAAGACCTCACCGATGGGTGGATTTTTGGAACCATCTCGTTTGGCAGCGCGCTGATGCCGCCTTATGGGCGCGCCGGCGACATGAACGGCGAATTGCGCGGTTCCAACGACCTGTCGGTCGAAGAACGCTGGCATGTGGTCAACTACGTCACCCGCCAACTCAGCCTCGACGCGGCGCTGGCCGGGCCGTTGCCTGAGCCGAAGGAGGAATGAAAAGATGGATGATTTTGGCAGCTGGTCAGTACTGACCACCAATTTTCTGATTATCCTCTATCTGGCATTGGGGGGCGCATTGTTCCCGGTCATCCTGCATCTGGCGGGCGGCAAGTGGCGCGTACAAGTCCGCTTTTTATCCGGCACCACCACGGCACTGTTTCCCATCGCGTTTGTGTTGCTGGTCATTTTGTTGATCAACGGTGAGATGACGTTCCCGTGGCTGTCGGCCAGCGAAAGCGGTGCGATCGAACATTTGCCGGGCTGGCACAACTACACCTTCCTGGTGGTGCGCCAGATTGTCGGCTTTGTGGTGGTGGCGTCGCTTTCGGTAATGACCATGCGGTGCCAGTACCTGGCGGAATCTGATCCCGACCAACACAATCCAAAACTGTTTAACCGCCTCGCCATCATCATGCCGTTTGCCTACGTCATCTACGGCACCATGGTGGCATGGGACTTTGAAATGACGCTGGAACCGGGCTGGCACAGTGCATCGTATGGTGCTTACCAGTTGCAAAGTGCTTTTCACGGCTTCCTTGGTTTCTTCACCATGTTGCTGTTTGTCCTTGATCGTTCGGGCCGCCTGACGCGCCCGTTCGAGCCGCGCATCTACAACTACATGGCGCAGTTCATGCTGGCGATGAGCATCATGTGGGTTTACTTCTATTTCACCCAGTACCTGATCATGTGGTACGGGCGTCTGCCGACCGATATGGAACGCTACTGGCGGATGATCGACGAAGGTTACATGCCGCTGGGCGCTGTGTTTGTGATATTGAAATTCTTCATCCCGTTCAGCGTGTTCCTGTTCAAGCGCGCACGCCATAGCCCGCGGATCATCATGCTGATGGGCTTCTTCATCATTCTTGGCACGTGGATTGAACGTTATGTCTGGGTGACGGGTTCGGTGCCCAGCGAATTTTTCCACATCCCGCTTTCCAGTGCGTTCGATATTGCCATCACGGTCGCGGTGATCGCGTTGTCATGGCTGTCGCTGACGTGGGCGCTGATGCATTGGTGGCTGATCCGCCACGAGGCTTAAGAGCCGAACGCTATCCGGCTTTGATAAAACCATCCGTTTGGCGAAGCGCCTCGCCCAGCACCATGGCACCTGCCACCGCAACGTTTAGCGACCTGGCCGCCGGGTCCATGGGAATGCGAATACGAGCATCCACAATGGCGTGAACGTTTTCAGGCACGCCGCTGCCTTCGCTGCCCAGAAGCAACGTATCATCCGCGCCAAATTCAAAATCGCCATACATGCAATCGGCCTGGGTGGTGAGCAATACCAGCCGCCCAGCAGAACTTTCGCGCGCTTTTAGGAACGCATCCCACGATGCATGGCGGGTCAGCTCAGTCTGGTCCAGATAATCCATGCCGGCACGTTTCAGGCGGCGATCCGACATCACGAAGCCCAGCGGTTCGATCAGGTCCACGCCCACCCCGAGGCACGCCGAGGTTCTGAGCAGGGTTCCGGTATTTTGCGGGATATCGGGCTGGTACAGGGCAAGTCGCATGGTGATTTCCTTAAAAAGAAGGGCAAAAGGTGACCTTTGGGGCGGCAAATCCCGCCTTGCTATATTAGAAACTTATAATGTTTAAGCTTCCCCAAAGTCTCAATATAGCCTATGACAATCTAGCTGGTTTTGGCCCATTGCAGCGAGGTCGGAAACGAGTTAAGCAGAAGAGGGATTTGGGGCAGTTAATCACCGTTTTAGGCTTAAAATGACACCCGCCCATAGCCCCGGCGGAAATACTATCAAGCCCTCGACCGAGGTCTAGAAAGGCGCACCATGACCGAAATTTCCAATCCCAGCCCAAACGGCACCATCGCCGAAAACCCTGAAGACGAGGGCAAGCGGGATTTTCTCTTAATTTCGACCACCACATTGAGCCTCGCAGGCTTTGGTGTTGCCGCATGGCCGTTTATTCATTCCATTAATCCTGCCAAGGACGTGTTGGCGCTGGCTTC
>DAOVVL010000041.1 GCA_030637205.1 Thalassospiraceae bacterium
CATTTTCTTTTAACGCTTCAACGATGCCCTTGAGTTCCGGCTGAAATCCCCAGCACCACGAACACATGGGGTCGGCAAATAACATCAGGTGTTTGCCGGGTCCGGGCTCAAAGCTCTGGCTGTCGGTTGCCGTTTCGCCGGAAGTTGGGATTTCGCAACTGTCATCAGTCATTGTTTGTGCTTCCTGCCGGGCTGGGTTTTCAAGCGCGCGCGGCGCGTTGTTGCTTTAATTCTTTCAGGGCCTTCATCTTCTGATTTTCAGATGCAGATTTCAACTGCCCACACGCGGCCATGATATCGCGGCCCCGAGACGCGCGGATTGGCGCGGAAAACCCTTGATCGTTCAGGTAGTCGGAAAAGCGGTGCATGGCATTGCCGCTTGAGCATTCATAACTTGAGCCCGGCCACGGATTGAACCCGATCAGGTTGAACTTGGCGTGAATTTCATATTTTTTCATCAGGCGCACCAGTTCCTTGGCGTCTGCAAGGCTGTCGTTCACGTCTTTTAACATCACGTATTCCATGGTGATGCGCCGAGCATTTCTGGCCGATGGGTAATCGGCGCAGGCCTGCAACAGTTGTGCAAGCGGATACTTTTTGTTGATCGGTACCAGTTCGTTGCGCAGCTCGTCATTGGATGCGTGCAGGCTGACAGCCAGACCCACATCCAGTTCTTCGGCGCAGCGTTTCATCATCGGCACCACGCCCGATGTTGATAGCGTGATACGGCGCTTGGAAATGGAAATGCCTTCGCTGTCCATGACGATTTTCAGCGCCTTGGCCACGTTGGCAAAGTTCAACAGCGGCTCGCCCATACCCATCATCACGATGTTGGTGAGCCTGCGGCCTTTTTTGCCCGATGGCCATTCATCCATCCGGTCGCGTGCGCTCATTACCTGGCCGACAATGTCGGCGGGCTGGAGATCGCCGACCCATGTTTGCGTGCCGGTGTGGCAAAAGCTGCAATTCAATGCGCAGCCAACTTGCGAAGAAACACACAGCGCGCCGCGATCTTTTTCGGGGATCATCACGGCTTCAACCTCGTTGCCGTCATCCAGCCCCAACAGCCACTTTTGCGTGGTGTCCTCGGAAATCAGTTCCTTGTTTATTTTAAGACGCCCAACGCGAAAGTATTCAGGCAACTTGGCGCGCAGCCCTTTGGAAAGGTCGGTCATTTTATCAAAGTCGGTTTCGCCGCGATGGTACATCCAGTGCCATAGCTGGCGCGCGCGAAAGGCCGGCTCGTCCAGATCCTTGAAAATGGATGCGAGGTCGGCTCGGTCGAGCCCGATCAGGTTGGTGCGGGTGTCTGTGTTTTCTTGTGCCATGGTGGGCGAGATATACGCGCTTTAGGCAACAAATCAATGAAAACAGGGAAAATTGCGGCTAACTATTTGACGTTGCAGGCTTTTGCGGCGGCTTTCCAGGCGGCGGTAAAGCCCGAAAGCGAATAAGTATCGGTGGTTGCGGTGCCGCGCGAAGACGTGCCCTTGACCACCATGGTGGCGCCGCCCTTCATCGCCCTGACCACAGCAGCGTCGCTTTCCTTGTCATAAGTCCACGCGTTGTCCCCGTCGGTATACAGCTTGAAGGCTTTTTTCCCGTCGATGCGCGCGGTGGCGGCGCTGCCCTTCTGAAAGGTGTAGCCGGCCTGAATGTGAAACTCGTTAACCCGCTTTTCAGACGGGTGGTGCGTGATGACGGCAAAAATGTCGCCGCGTTTAGTGTATTTGCCGACATCCTTGGTCGGCTGGGCGGTGACGAAACAGTATTTGCTGCTTTTGGCTCCTTCGCTGTAGGCGGCCCAGGTTTTATGTTCGCTCAACAATTCAGCCTGCGCCGGAAGGGCGGCGGCAAGAGCAAGAAGGGGTAACAAAAGGGCGATGCGTTTCATGGTTATTAATTGATAGCCCGTGGTTTTTGTCTTGCCAAGGGGGCGCTTGGGTGCATCCTGCTTTTTATGAATAAACCTGAAAAATCAGCCAACCCGGTGATGGTGGAAGTCATCCGCGGCACCACGGTTGAAAGCCGCCATCGCGGCTGCGCCATTGCCATGAATTCACGCGGGGAAACCCTGGCCGCATGGGGCAAGACGGGCGCGGAAATATATCCGCGTTCCGCGATCAAGATGCTTCAGGCGCTGGTGCTGGTTGAAAGCGGGGCCGCCGATAATTTTGATTTGAGCAACGCAGAACTTGCGCTGGCCACGGCATCGCACAACGGTGCGGTTGAGCATGTTAACAGAGTTATAAAATGGCTGGAACGCATCGGCCTTGATATTGGTGCACTGGAATGCGGTGCCCAAGAGCCCATGGGAAAAAGTGCTGCCGATGATTTAATCAAGCAAAGCGTGATCGCAACCGCGGTGCACAATAATTGCTCGGGAAAACACGCGGGCTTTTTGACCGTGGCGCTGCATATGGGCGCGCCGTTGAAAGGTTATGTGAAAGCCGACCACCCGGTGCAACAACGTGTGCGAAGCGTGATCGAAGAAATGTGCGGTGTGAAGTTGGCATCCGATAACGGCGGCATAGATGGCTGCAACATCCCGGCCTTCTTGTTGCCGCTGGATGCTTTTGCCCGTGGCCTTGCAGCGATGATCGGTGACAATCTTTCTGCGTCACGCAAACAGGCAACAAAGCGCATATTGGATGCCATGGCCGAATTCCCCGAACTGGTGGCGGGGCGGGGCCGGTTTGATACCCGGCTGATGCAGGCAACTAACGGTGCGGTGATTTCCAAAACCGGGGCCGAAGGTGTGCAGGTGGCGCTGGTTCCGGCTGACGGTGTCGCGATCGCAATCAAATGTGATGACGGGGCCAAGCGCGCCGCCGAGGTCGCGATGGCGGGTGCTTTGCAAAACCTGGGTTTGTTATCAAAAGCTGCGGCGGCGGAACTTGCCGATGTAATCCGCGTTCCCCTGTTTAACCGCGCGCAAAACAAAGTGGGCGAAGTGCGTGCGAGCGACGATTTTATTCAAAGCTTCCGGCTGAAGACTTAAAGAGCCTCATCCGCATCTGTATCGACAGCGAGGTCGCTGTTCGCATCAAAGTCGCCACCCAGCGGTGGGTCGGTCTGAAATTTTCGCATGGAACGTATGGTCGGCCCGCCGCGAATGTGTTCGGGAACGGTTTCGGTCGGAGCCCCGGGGCGCACCGGGCGCGGCGCAAACTTACCCAGCGATGCCATGCGGTCATACATCACAATGGCCGCTGCCACCGAAACATTGACACAAAAGCGCATCGGGATCTTGACCACAAATTCACAGCGAGCTGTCATTTCATCGCTTAGCGATCCGCGCTCTGCGCCTAATACATACGCCGCGCGCGATGGATGGCGAAAGCTGGGAAGTACGATGCTTTCATCCGTCAGCTCAACGCCAACCAAACGACAATCATCGGGCAATATCAGCGAAGCGGTATCGGGAAAACTATAAAACGGCATGTGTCCCGGTGCGTTGGACGTATCCGAAAGCGCGCCTTTTCTTTGGGCATAAACTGCACCGGCGGTGAACACAAAGTTTGCGCCAAAGGCGTGGGCGGTACGAAAAATCGCCCCGGCATTCATCGGCTTTGAGATGCCTTCGACGCCGATACCGAAATATCCGCGAAGCTCAGGGGTTTTGGGGCTGCTGCTCATGGCCACAAAATGGCTAAAGTTAGTGAAAAAAGCAAGGAAAAGCAGGGCTTTGACGCCGCGTTAGGGGTTTCACCAATACCGCGCACCAGATCGCGTCGATATGATCTGCGTACGTATTGGCGTTGGGGAGGCGCTCGCACGCGGTGGTCTTAAGGATCATCTGACGAAATCATTCATTCAGGGAGTTGCTATCCATGTTTAAAACATTTGTTTCCGCACTTACCGTCGTATTTGCGCTGGTTGCGTTCATTGCGCCCCAGCAGGCGAAAGCCAAAGAAGGGGACAGCCACCACTTGGTTATCCAGGTCAATGCCAATGATCCGGCTTTGATGAATCTGGCACTGAACAATGCAGTACAAAGCAAGGCAGAGTATGCCAAATCTGGCATGGACCTGGAAGTAGAGGTCGTTGCCTATGGTCCCGGCCTTAAAATGCTGCTTCCCAACTCACCGGTAGCGGCCCGCATACAAAACCTTGCGGCCAACGACGGCGGTATTAACTTTGCTGCCTGCGGCAACACCATGAAAAAAATGTCTAAAAAGACGGGCAAATCGGTTGAGTTGCTGGAATTCAGCAACATCAAGATGGTTCCCGCCGGTGTTGTTCATATCATGCAGCGTCAAGACCAAGGCTGGCATTACATCAAGCCGTAACGCCACTAAAATTTAAATAAAAACAGGGCGCTGGCTTTATAGGTCGGCGCTCTTTTTTTATGGCGTTGAATTTTTTTGGCGCCGAAAAACAAACGCCAATAAATTTTTCCCGTGCTCAATTCGCGCCAGCATCAAGACATTGCCGAGCAATACCAACACCGCCCCGATCAATGCATCGGGGCTGAAGGTATAGTCTTCAACGACCACTGAAATGCTCAGCGCCACCACCGGGAACAGCACCGCCGCATATGATGCCCGCCCCGCGCCAATGCGCCCAAGCAATGTGAGATAACAGCCAAACGCGATCACCGACCCGAACACGGCCAGATATAAAAGCGAGCCGACGTATTTAATGGATGGATCAAACGCAAAGCCGCTGCCGCCAAGCGCGGCAAATGCAAACGTAAAGATTGCGCCGTACATCATGCCGTAAGCATTGCTTTGTAAAACCGGCAGGCCGCGCCGCTGGTTGCGGGTCGCGACCATGTTGCCTAGGCTGGCCAGCATGGTTGCAAACAAACACAGCGCCAACCCATACGCCCCGTCATCATTTAAATCGAAAGTTTCAATTTCCGGGCGGAACACCAATAGCAAACCACCTAACCCCAACATTGCACCCGCAACCACGCGCCGTGTGGCGGGAATGCGAAAGAAAAGGGCTGCAAAAATAATGTTCATCGGCACGATGGTTGAAAAGGCCACCGCCACCAGACCCGATGTGAGCAGCCCGCTGGCCACATAAAAAACGTAATAGTTCGAAGAAAATAAAAAGAACCCCAGCGCCGCCATCCACACATGGTCGCGCGCGGCGTAACGCATGTCTTTGCCACGTACCAGCGCCCAGAAAATTAACAATACTGCGGCAATGGCAAAACGGTACGCCACGGATGCTTCCGGGGTTACTACGCCCAACTGCAACTTGATGGCAATCCAGGTGGATCCCCAGATCATCACCGTCGCAAAATAAAGACCCAGCGAATTCATGATCGTGAACTTTCAAAAAAGCCCTGTTCGGCAAAAGCCTAGGCGCAAGGTCTAGGCGGGTAAAGCGTGAGGTTGTGGGGGTACAATTGCCCGTGGGCAGGCGCGTGGGTAGGGGTTAAGTGTGGGCAGGTGGTTGACAATAGGGGGGGTCGATATTAGCTATGCGTCAAATCTTAAACCTATCCTTCAGGAGCTTCGATACAAAGTGAACAAGCTAATCGACAAACTGCCCACCTGGCCGATCGTTATCATTGGCGGCTGGATGGCCTTTGCCCCCGTTTTTCCCGAACCGCATCTGGTGCAGAAGTTACTGATGACTATCAATGGCGACGCCTTCAAGCTGATAGATGTGTTTGATGTTTTCATGCACGGCGGGTTGGGCTTGCTTGCGGTCATGAAAGTGTGGCGTGAACTTTCTCGTCGTCCCGCCGTCGAAACATCCTGACGCAGCGGTCGAATTCCTGATTTAATTGTTGCTGGCACTATTGGTACAAGTGGCGCAAGGTCCGGGCCATGGCGAACGTATTTATTAAATTTCAGCAACTGCCTGCGACTGTTCGCGGTGCATTGTGGATGAACGCGGCTTCGATATTTTTAGGAATTTTGAGCGTTACCGTTCGCCACCTTTCCAAAGACCTGCACCCGTTTGAAATCGCGTTTTTCAGAAACTTTGGCCAGTTCGCGCTGATGCTGCCGTGGGTGGTGTACAGCGGCATTGGCGTGATGAAAACCGAACGCATCGGCGCCCATGTGCGCAGGTCGATCTTTGGCATTATTGCCATGCTGACCTGGTTTACCGCCCTTTCGCTGGTGCCGGTGGCCAAGGCGACGGCGTTGGGGTTTAGCGCGCCGTTGTTCGCGACGCTGGGCGCCGCGTTGTTTCTCGGCGAAACCGTTCGCGCCCGGCGTTGGACTGCTACCGCCTTGGGCTTCATGGGCACGTTGATCATCGTGCGTCCGGGCTTTCAAACCCTGAACGGATCGGAACTGCTGGCGCTGGGCTCAGCCGCATTGATTGCCGGCGCGCTGCTATCGAACAAGTCACTGGCCAGAACCGAAAACCCCAACGTGATGGTGGTGTGGATGGGCCTGTTCATGACGTTGTTTTCTATCGGGCCGGCGATATATGTGTGGCAGTGGCCCCAGGGTGAAACCTGGGCGTGGCTGGCATTAACCGGCGTGATCGCAACCTTTGCCCACCAGTCGATCAACCGCGCGTTCAAAACGTCCGATGCGTCATACGTCATGCCGTTTGGCTTCGTGCAGTTACCGGCGGTGGCGTTGATGGGATATATGGTTTTTGGTGAAGTTGCCGACATCTATACATGGATCGGGGCTGCGGTGATTTTTTCATCGGGCGTGTACATTGTGCATCGCGAAGCGAAAGCGGCGATCAAAACCGATGCGCCGGTGTTGGTGCAGCCCCAGCCTGCGGTGCAGGCCCAAGCCAAAGCCCACGTTATGGTGCAAACGGCCCATGAAAGTGAAGAGCCTTAATTTTCAGGATTTTCTGACGTGCTATCGGGAACTGCTGGAACCGTTTCATCGCGCTGGATCGATATTTCAACGCGGCGGTTCTGCGCACGGTTGCCGGGCGACGTGTTGGGAACCAACGGGCGAGAGTCAGCATAGCCTTGCACCGTAATGCGCGCCGCCGGGATGGATGTGAATTCCAATAAATAATGCGCCACCGATGCCGCGCGCGCGGCGGATAAATCCCAGTTGGAACGGTAGCGATCGGTCGTAATGGGGATGTCGTCGGTGTGGCCTGAAATAACGATATGGCCTTCGCTTTCTTCCAGAACGGTGACGATCTTTTCCATCACCGGTAAAAACCGAAATAACAAGTCGCCGCTGCCGGATGTAAACGAAACCTGATCGGGGAAGCGCACAATGGTCACCCCTTCGGCAACCACCACATCAATCATCGCGCTTTCAATTTCATCTGCCATTGCCGTTTGCAGTTTTGAAAAAGTTTCCAGATTTTCTTTTTCGAAAGCTTCTTCTGCGCTGGGCGCAGGTGCTGGGGCAGGCGGTACAGCTTCATCGGGTTCTTTGGCTTGTTCTTCCACCGGCAAAACTTTTGATACCGGTGCCGGCAGGGTCATGGTTTTGGCGGTATGCACCGCCGTGCCGCCGCGTTCAACAAAGCCGGTCAGCATGTCTTCCATCTGAAAGCCAAAGGCATCGCGCAGGTTTCCCGAAAGGTCTTTGAAACGCTGGGTTTCCATGGTGGCGAAAGAAAGCAGCAGCACAAACAACGTCAACAGCAACGCCATCAGGTCGGCAAACGTCACCATCCATGACGGCGCGCCGCCGGATGCCTTGGGTTTGCTTTTTGCAAGCGAGCTCATTTTTCTGCGCCTTCAGTTTCATCGCCTGAAATGGTGCGTTGGCCTTCGGGCAGGTACGCTTCCAGAATATCGCCCAGCACCATCGGGCTTTGGCGACCGTGAATTTGCGTGACGGCTTCAAGGATCAATTCCTTGGTCACGCGTTCTTCATCGGTTTTGGATTCCAGTTTGTCGGCGATGGGCAGGGCAATCAGGTTGGCAATCAACGCCCCGTAAAGCGTGGTCAACAATGCAACCGCCATGGCAGGCCCGATGGTGGCCGGGTCTTCGAGGCTGGAAAGCATTTGCACCAACCCAACCAACGTTCCGATCATGCCCATGGCCGGCGCAGACTCGCCAATGCCGCGAAATATTTTTCCGCCTTCTTCATGGCGATGGATGGAAAGTTCCATCTCGCTGGTCAGCGCCTTGCGCACCACTTCCAGTGCGTGGCCATCAATACACAGCCTGAGGCCGCGTTTATAAAAATCGTTGCTCACTTCCACCTGTTCCAGCGCCAGCATGCCTTCTTTGCGGGCGCGATCGGCCAGTTCCAACGA
Organism: Thalassospiraceae bacterium; assembly: GCA_030637205.1. Taxonomy (GTDB): domain Bacteria; phylum Pseudomonadota; class Alphaproteobacteria; order Rhodospirillales; family Magnetovibrionaceae; genus DAOVVL01. The sequence continues at coordinate 8,170 of DAOVVL010000041.1, forward strand.
GGTGTCGATGAGTTGGCGGGGGTTTTCATGGACGTTGATAAAGGCCGTTTTCAGCCCCAGCTTGAACGCAACGAATACGTTGGAAAGCGGAAACTTGATCAGCGTTGCTGCAAAGGTGCCGCCAACCACGATCAGAAACCCCGGAAGGTTGAGAAATACCCAAAGATCAGACCCCGACATCACCGCCAGCGCCACCACCGTCATGCCGATGGCCAGACCTATCATTGTCGCCAGATCCATGCATCATCCCCTAATGCTAAAATAACCGTGAGCGGCGCCCTGGGGATAATTCTATCAGCAAAAGGATAGGCAGCAAAATCCTTTTAAAATCAAAGGGCTGCCTCGATCGCGTGGGCAAGGCTAAGATCCAGCTGGGTGATGGCATTGGCATCGTGGGTGCTTAGGCGGAAGTCGACCCGGTTATACACATTGCGCCAGTCCGGGTGGTGGTCGGCGGTCCGCGCCGCGTCCGCCACGCGGGTCATGAAATCAAAGGCCCGATCGAAGTCATCAAATTGAAAGCTTTTTTCAAGCGCCAAGCCATCGCTTGAAACCTGCCAGCCTTTCAGGGCTGTGAGTGCTTTGTTGAGTGCGTCCGGTGCGATCGGGTGGGGCATGTTTTACACTTGGGAAACTTGGCGGAAAGTTCAAGGGGCGTTAACCTGTGGGCGTGATGAAAAATCCAAATTCCAACCCAAGCACGCCACCGGACCTTGAAGCACTGGACGCCATCGCGCGCGCCCAGTTACGCACCCTGCCCCCGGAACTGGCGGAAAGGGTAAACGGCGTGGTGATCCGGGTTGAGGATTTCCCGAGCGAAGACATTATGAAAGAGCTGGAACTCGAAACCCCGTTTGATCTGTTGGGGCTGTACAGCGGCATCGCCCACACAGACAAAAGCATTTCAGATGTTGCCCATGATGTGGACCTGATCTTTTTGTATCGCCGCGCCATTCTTGATTACTGTTATGAAAGCGGCGAAGACCTTGCCCATCTGGTGCGCCATGTTTTGGTCCACGAAATCGGCCATCATTTTGGTTTCAGCGATGATGATATGGAACGCATTGAAAATAATCTGGATAGTATCTAAAGCCCCGAACAGGGGCCGCGCTTAATAGCGCGTGCTTGCAAACCACAAAGGCCACTGCGTTAGCGGTGGCCTTTTGATAATGGTGGAGCCGATCGGGCCAACCCCGAAGCGGCGAAGCCGCGTGGGGCATAAAAAACCCGCCACACTTTCAGGTGCAGCGGGCTTTAAAAAAAATGGTGGAGCCGATCGGGATCGAACCGACGACCTCGTCATTGCGAACGACGCGCTCTCCCAACTGAGCTACGGCCCCAAAACGAAGAACGCCCCAAAATGAAGCGGCCTTGGGTGACCCGCCAATATTGCGTTTTATGCCCATCCGGGCGGGGGCTTGTCAAGCATCAGAGGCCCCCTCTCAGGCGCGGTGCATTTGTTTCCTTGTTAGCCTTTTGTTTGCTTGCGGGGCCGGGGCCTAAAGGTTAGTTTGTTGAAAATCGTAACAACTTTGACCTTGGGGCCTGCCCGATGGACGTCATTCTCATTCCTTTTCTGCAACTGGTTCTGGCCGTGATCAACATTTACGTGTGGATCGTGGTGGCTGGGGTGGTATTAAGGTGGCTGACAGCCTTTAATGTGAGCAACACGTCCAACCGGTTTGTCTACATGATTGGCGATTTCATTTACCGCATAACCGAGCCGCTGCTGCGCCCGATCCGCAATATTTTGCCGGATATGGGCAACATCGATTTATCAGCCGTGGCGCTGATTTTGATGTTGTGGTTTACCGAAAGCATCCTGATCCAGATTATGATGAAGGTCTAAGCGGCCTTTCACATCTTGGGGTAAAATACCAAAAACCTGGTCCG
>DAOVVL010000238.1 GCA_030637205.1 Thalassospiraceae bacterium
CACACCGTTGCCGCTGGCGGGGGTTCGGTGCTGCATTTCGAAGCGGGGCGCTTTCGCGTTGGCCCCGACAGCGCCGGCGCCGACCCCGGGCCTGCGTGTTATCGCCGGGGCGGGCCTTTATGCGTGACCGATTGCAATGTGATGTTGGGAAAAATCCAGCCGCGCTTTTTCCCCAGCGTCTTCGGGCTGGGCGCCGACCAACCCCTGGACGCTGAAATTGTTCAGGCCCGTTTTTCCGATCTGGCCCGCGAAGTCGAAGCCCGGACGGGCGAAAGTCAAACCATTGAAGCCATGGCCGAAGGCTTCGTGCATATCGCGGTTGAAAACATGGCCAATGCGATCAAGAAAATTTCGGTCGAACAAGGTCACGATATCACCAAGTATACGCTCAATTGTTTTGGCGGGGCCGGGGGCCAGCACGCGTGCCTGGTGGCCGATGCGCTGGCCATGGAAACGATCCTGATCCATCCCATGGCGGGTGTGCTTTCGGCGTTTGGCATGGGGTTGGCGGATTTTGCTGCCATGCGCACCCATGCGATCGAAGCGGGCCTAAGCGACGATGCGCTGACAGGGGCCAAACAGGTGCTCGATACCCTGGCGGCCAGCGCGCACGAAGAACTGGTCGGCCAGGGCATCATGGCCGAAAATGTCCAAGTCGTGCAAAAGGTACACTTGCGCTATCAGGGCACCGATAGCGCACTGGTGCTGGAATATGCACCGCTGAAATTATTGGTGGCCGATTTCGAACTGACCCACATGAAGCGTTTTGGTTTCAAACAGCCGGAACGGGCGTTGATTATCGAGGCCGTTTCCGCCGAAGCCAAAGGTGCGACCGGTGAAAAAACCAACTTAAATCTCGCGGTACCTGCCACTGACAGACCCACATGCCAAGCGATTGAAACCGTGAGCATGACGTCGGGCGGTGTGGCAAACGCGACGCCGGTTTTTAATCTTTCATCCTTTTCACCGGGTGACGAAGTACGCGGCCCGGCCATCATTTGCGACGCCAATGCCACCACCGTGGTTGAACCGGGCTGGCAGGCAAAACTGACGGATCTTGGCAACCTGGTTCTGACCCGCTTTGTTGCCCGCCCGGCACGCGTTTCGGTTGGCACGGATGCAGATCCGGTGATGTTGGAAATCTTCAACAACCTGTTCATGTCTATTGCCGAACAGATGGGCGCGACGCTGGCGAACACCGCACATTCGGTCAATATCAAGGAACGTCTCGATTTTTCCTGCGCCGTGTTTGACTTTGAGGGAAACCTGATTGCCAATGCGCCGCACATGCCGGTGCATCTGGGAAGCATGGGCGAAAGTGTGAAGGCCATCATCGAAGGGACCAAACACATTCAGCCCGGCGATGTGTATGCCATCAACGCGCCTTATAATGGCGGCACCCATTTGCCCGATGTCACCGTCGTGACCCCGGTGTTTGATGATGCGGACCGGGCGGTGCTGTTTTATGTGGCGTCGCGCGGCCACCACGCCGACATTGGCGGCATCACGCCCGGTTCCATGCCGCCCGGAAGTGTCAACGTCGAAGAAGAAGGCGTGCTGATCGACAATGTTCGCATCGTCAAGGCGGGTCAGTTGCTGGAATCTGATGTGCGTGCGCTGTTGGCCAGCGGTCCTTACCCGGCGCGCAACATCGATCAAAACCTTGCCGATCTGGGGGCGCAAATTGCCGCCAATAAAAAAGGCGTTTTGGAACTGGGCCGAATGGTCGCGCACTTTGGCCTGGATGTGGTGCAGGCCTATATGATCCATGTTCAGGACAATGCCGAGGAAACGGTGCGCCGGGTGCTCGATGTATTGTCAGACGGTTCGTACGCCTATGAAATGGATGGTGGCTCAGTCATTCAAGTGTCCATTCACATTGATAAGGCGGCCCGCAAAGCGGTGGTGGATTTCACCGGAACATCTGCCCAGCAAAAAACCAACTTCAACGCGCCGTTGCCGGTGTGCCGCGCCGCGGTGCTTTATGTGTTTCGCACCCTTGTTGATGATGAAATTCCGTTGAACGCCGGGTGCATGAAACCGATTGAGATCATTGCGCCCAAAGGCTCCATGTTAAACCCGGCTTACCCGGCGGCCGTGGTGGCGGGCAACGTGGAAACGTCACAATGTGTGACCGATGCGCTGTTTGCGGCCCTTGGCGTGATGGCGGCGGCCCAGGGCACCATGAACAACTTCACCTTTGGCAATGAAACCTATCAATATTATGAGACCATTTGCGGCGGCACCGGTGCCGGCCCCGACTTTGATGGCCAGGATGCGGTTCAAAGCCACATGACCAATTCGCGCCTGACCGACCCGGAAGTTCTTGAATGGCGCTTTCCGGTGCGGGTGGAAAGTTTTTCCATTCGCAAGGGATCGGGCGGCAAGGGTTTGCACAGTGGTGGCAATGGTGTGGTTAGGCGTATTCGTTTTCTTGAAACCATGACGGCTTCTATTTTATCCAATCATCGCCGCATTGCCCCGTTTGGGCTTGAAGGCGGTGAAGATGGCGCGCTCGGGTCCAATCGCGTCCAACGCGCTGATGGGCAAATAGTCGAGTTGGGCGCAACCGCCAGTATTGATTTAGAGCCCGGCGATCAGTTCATCATTGAAACGCCCGGTGGCGGTGGTTTCGGCAAAGCAAAATAAGTGTATGGAGCATCCCCATGACTGAAAAATCCAAAAAACCTGAAACGCGCCAGATCGTATCTTCGGCGCATCTGGCAGCCACCGGACCAGAGGGCTTAAGCGAATTTGAATACGGCTTGATCCTTGCCCACAACGCATTTTCCAGATGGGTGCAGCGTTGCATGGCGGCCGCAGGCGAAGGTGATTTGGGCGCACTGGATGTGTTGGTGCTGCATTCCGTTCGTCATCGCGATCGCGAAAAACAGGTCGCCGATATCTGTTTTGTACTGGGCGTCGAAGATGCCCACTGGGTCACGTATTCGTTGAAAAAACTGGCCCGACAGGAACTTGCCATCAAGGAACGCCGCGGCAAGGAAACTTTCTGGTCAGTAACAGTGAAAGGCAAAAAGGCGTGTGATACTTATGCGCAAGTTCGCAACGATTGTTTAATCAAAACACTTGGCGCATTAAACCTTGGGAGCACAACTTTAGATGAGACCGCCGATCAATTACGCGCGCTTTCCGGGCTTTATGATCAGGCCGCGCGCGCGGCGGCGTCACTTTAGAACAATACTAATTGAGCTGCTGCCCAAGAAAACGCGAAATAGTGTGTTGCCCCTGAACCTTGATATTGAGTACATTCCGATGATCTGCGTGAAGAGCTTTCATTGCAGAACCCTCTGGAGGGGGGGCGGAGGAAAGGGCGCTAAATAATGAATGTTGTCAATCTGATAGCACGGATCGGTCTCGTCATATTTGTGGTTGAGGCACTGGTTATGCTTGGCTTCATAATGTTTGGCGCCACGCACAGCTTCGCCGATGCGCTGCTTGATGCAACGCTGCTGACGCTGTTTTCTGCCCCGCCTTTATTCTATTGGGTGATTCGTCCATACGCTCGTGAACGTATGGAAATAGAAAATGCAGAACGCCATGCGCGCACCCGAAGCGAGCGTAATCTGTCACAGGTTCTCGATGCCGTGGTAGATGGCATTATCACCACAGGTGAAAAGGGAAACATTCAGGTTTTCAATCCGGCAGCAGAAAAAATATTTGGCTATACCGCATCCGAAGTGATCGGGAATAACCTTTCCATGTTGATGGCTGGCGAAGATTCCCATCGACATGACGGCTATATGCAACGTTATTCCGATACCGGAAAGGCCAAGATCATCGGCAGGGGCCGGATAGTGAAGGGCCAGCGCAAAGATGGTTCAACCTTTCCGATGGATCTGGCCATCAGTGAAATCGAAATTGAGGGAAACCGGATATATCCGGGCATCGTCGGCGATATTACGGAGAGGCAAAAAGCCGAACGCGAGATTATC
>DAOVVL010000134.1 GCA_030637205.1 Thalassospiraceae bacterium
ATCTTCGGTACGTCCCATGTCGCCCGTGGCAATGCCGCGAACTTTTCCAGCGTCGTCAAACAAAACTTCAGACGCGGCAAAACCGGGAAAGACCTCAACGCCCACTTCTTCGCATCGTTCGCCCAGCCACCGCGTCAGCAGGCCAAGGCTGGCAACGTAGTTGCCGTGGTTTTTCATGGACGGCGGCATGGGTAAGCGGATCGCGGACTTCTTGGTCAAAAACACAAAATATTCGCGCCCGACTACGGTACTTAGCGGTGCGCCTATTTCTTTCCAGTCAGGGAACAGCTCCGTCAGCGCAATCGGGTCAACGACCGCGCCTGAAAGGATATGCGCGCCGATCTCTGATCCCTTTTCAATGACACAGACATTGATGTCGCGGCCCTTGTCCTGGGCCTGTTGTTTGAGGCGGATGGCGGCGCTTAAGCCTGCGACACCGCCGCCGACGATCACCACATCAAATTCCATTGCCTCGCGTTCCATAGTCTGGGATCCTGTTTTAAATTATGTGCTGCACTTGCGAACACTGTATTGCATGGTAACAACGGGTGCCAGTTCTGATGGCGGATGGTATGGTGTGTTACTCATTTAAGGATTCTTTGCAGATGTCACCAGCCGAAACAACCCCACAAACGCGCGATTTAAGCCCCGAACATGTGCTGCGCTGGTATCTTGATGCCGGGGTCGACGAGGCCGTGGGCGAAACCCCGGAAAACCGGCTCAAGGATTTGTCCCAGCCGGTTTCAATTACAGGCCCGGCCCCAACCCCGGCCGCAATCCCGGTGGCTGCGCCCAAGCCTGCTGCGCCCAAGCCTGCTGCGCCGCCAAGTCAAAGGGCCGGTCAGGAACAGGCGGTGCGAAGCGCCGTGGAACTGGCTTCCAAAGCCCAGAGCCTCGATGAACTGCGCGCCGCCCTTGAAGATTTCGAGGGTTGCGCATTGAAAAAAACTGCCATCCAACTGGTGTTCGGTGACGGAGATCCCGACGCCACGGTGATGTTGGTCGGCGAAGCGCCGGGCGCAGATGAAGACCGCCAGGGCGTGCCGTTTGTTGGCGCCAGCGGCAAGCTGCTCGACAAAATGCTGGCATCGATTGAACTAGATCGCGCCCAGGTCTTTATCTCCAACACGGTTTTTTGGCGCCCGCCGGGCAACCGCACCCCCAACGCCGGCGAGATCGCGATCTGTATGCCGTTCGTGGAACGCATGATCGAACTGGTCGATCCGGAAATTCTGGTGACCGTCGGCGGACCGGCGACCCATTCGCTGCTGGCTCAACAAGGCAGCATTTCACGGCTTCGCGGGCACTGGTTTAACTTTGAAACGCCCCAAATGAGCCGCCCGGTGCAGGCAGCCCCCATCTATCATCCGGCATATTTGCTCAAATCCCCGGCCATGAAAGCACCCACTTGGGGCGACCTTTTGGCCATCAGGGCCAAGCTCGATAGCCTTAGAAGCCCCTCTTAAAATTAAGAAATTCCCTATTACCAATGGGTTAACACTTAGCCACCCGGCCAAATGGCGTTGCCATTTTGGGCCTTGTCCGCTATAAGAATGGCTGATTCCGGGGGATCAGGGGCAGGCCAACAAAGGTCGTCGCTGAGGGTCCTCGAGGCCCAAAAGGAATTTTGTTGAAACAACATCTGAAGCCCTGCGCATGACTGTCCGCCCCATCTTGAAAGCCGTTGTTCTTAGAGTAACTTTTGCCACATTGGGCTTAGGCCTGATGGTGGGTGTTGCGCGTGGCGATGCGCTGCCATCAGCAAATAATGAAACCGCAGCCCTGCCCAACGTACGCGCCACTGAAATTTATCTGCCACGCGTGCTGGATGGGGCCGATGTAGAACGTTACCGCAAAATTTTTGACCTGCAACAGGCGGGCCAGTGGAAAAAAGCCGATAAGCTGATTGCCCAGCTGGGCGATAAATTATTGCTCGGCCACGTTCAGGCGCAACGCTACCTCCACCCGACCAAATATCGTTCCAAGTACAAGGAACTGAAGGCGTGGCTGGCTGAATACAACGATCACCATTACGCCCGACAGATTTACAAGCTGGCTTTGCGCCGCCGCCCGGCGAACTGGAAAAAACCGGTTGCGCCTGCCAAGGGCCGCTCGTTAAGTGCGATCAGCACCGAAGCCGCTTCCATTGATACCCCGCCGACCAAAAAGCTCAGCCGCGCGCAACGCCGCCAGGTGTGGCGTTACAAATTGCGCATCCGCGACCGCTTGCGCCGTGGTCACACTCTGGTCGTAAAAAAATTGTTGGCGAGCCCGGATGTGAAACGCCTGTTCAGTTCTTACGATATGGACTGGGGCCGTGCGCGTTTAGCCAAGGGCTATTTCATGGACGGGCGTGATACCTGGGCCATCGAATGGGCGGAAAAAGCGGTTAAGCGTTCGGGTAAATATTTGCCCGAAGCTTATTGGACAGCGGGCCTCGCGTATTGGCGCATCGGCAACATCGAAAAGGCAGCGTTCAGTTTCGAAAAGGCCGCCGAATATGATCAATCGTCGTGGACCGTATCGTCTTCGGCGTTCTGGGCCGCACGTGCCTATATGGTCTCGCGCCAGCCTGAAAAAGTCGGGCCCTTGCTGGTCATGGCGGCTGAACATTCACGTACCTTCTACGGTATGTTGGCGGGCCGTTTGCTGGGTGGTGAAATCGAATTTGACTGGAAGCTGCCGGTATTGGCCGGTAATGAAGGTTCCAACCTGTTAGATCACAATGGCGGCAAGCGCGCGTTGGCACTTATAGAAGTGGGCGAAGAAAGCCTGGCCGAACGCGAACTTAGGCAGGTTGCCATGCTCGCACCCCCTGAAATGGCCGAAGGCATTCTTTCCATCGCGGCTAATGCCGGGATGGCGGAACTGACCATGCGACTGGATTCCATGTTGTATCCCAACGGCGGCGGATTTGATGGCGCGGTGTACCCGGTGCCTGCGTGGGCGCCGGAAGACGGCTTCAAGATCGACCGCGCGTTGATCTATGCGTTGGTTCGACAGGAATCGCGCTTTAATCCCAAAGCAAAATCGGGCGCAGGTGCGCGCGGCCTCATGCAGTTGATGCCGCGCACCGCTGGTTTTGTTGCACGCGATCGTCGCTATCGGTGGTCCAAACGTTCAGCCCTGTTTGATCCCGAACATAATCTGGCGCTGGGCCAACGTTACATCCAGATTTTGTTGAAAGATAAAAAGATCAACAATGATCTGTTCTTGATGGCTGCTGCGTGGAATGGCGGACCGGGCAACCTGAACAAGTGGCGGCGCAAGGGCGATGACCTGAACGACGCCTTGTTCTTTATTGAAAGCCTGCCGTCGCGCGAAACGCGCATCTTTATCGAACGCGTGTTGACCAACCTTTGGGTCTATCGCAATCGTCTCGGCCAACCGACGCCTTCGCTCGACGCGGTGGCAGCCGGTGAATGGCCATCTTATCAGGCCTTAGGCCAGGAACCGCAGGTCGTCGCTCATGTCGAAAATTGATGGTGATCGTGAATTTTTGGCCGTCAACATCGCGCTGTTGACGGTATCGGATACGCGCACCCTTGAAAATGACAAATCCGGAAACGTACTTCAGGAACGCATTGAAGGCGCCGGCCATAAGGTCGTGGTTCGCGAAATCATCATTGATGAGCAATCGCTGATCGAGCAGAAGCTGCAAGGCTGGATTGCGGACGGGGAAATTGATGTGGTGATTTCCACCGGCGGTACGGGCTTAACCGGCCGTGACGTCACGACCGAAGCCTTCGAAGCCGTGTATGAAAAATCAATCCCCGGTTTTGGCGAACTGTTTCGCATGTTGTCTTACGAAAAGATCAAGACCTCAACCATTCAGTCGCGCGCCACGGCGGGCCTTGCCAATGGGACCTACCTGTTTGCATTGCCCGGATCGCCGGGCGCATGCAAGGATGCGTGGGATGATATTTTGGTTCATCAGTTGGATGCTCGCTGGCGGCCATGCAACTTTGTCGAGATCATGCCGCGCTTGCTTGAAAAATAAGCGCGAAAGATCAGCCCTCCCGTTTCCACCGATCATAATCGGCTTTGTTGTCCACATCCCAAAGGGTGTCGATGATTTTTATTCGCGTGTGCCGGGCATCGCTAAACGTGCCCGCCAGCGTGTCGTCCAGCGCATGTTCTGTGGACCATCGCACATCGTTAAATGGATTGATGATGCGCGGGCGCCTGCGCTGGCCGATCAGCCAGAAGCCGCCATCATCAGCCGGGCCCAGTACCATGTCGGCATGGCCCAGTGATTGAAATGCGGCTTGTATGTGCTGGCGACGCATGGCTGGGATGTCGCTGCCCACCACCACCACCGGGCCGGGCGGAAGGTCCTGCATGGGTGCCATGATGCGCGCGCCCAAATCGCCACAGCCCTGATCCATTCGGTTCCACCCGCGGGGCCAGACGTTTGGTTTTAACACGCTCGCGTCGGGCGTCAGTGAAAGCCAACAGGTCCAGCGTGGATCTAGCAAGTTCAGCGTCGTCTGGTTCAGCATGTTTGAATAAAAACGCCACGCCTCTACCAACCCGATATCGCGCGCAAGTCGGGTTTTGACCTGGCCGATGCGCGGTTCGCGCGCCATGACCACCAGATGCTTTTCAGGCTTCATCGGTACAACCTTTTGAGGGTTTCCTGTTTTGCGCCGCCAATAAAAAGCGCCAGACACAAAAGATTGCGCAGTGGGCGAAGCCACCAGCCATCCTGAAGGTAGCGCGCCGCCGATGTGGTGATGGCTGTGTCCAGTGCCACCAGCTCCGCGCCCGGTGTTTTTTTCAAGTTCCGGATGAAGCCAACGTCCTCCATCAGATCAAGATCGTTTGAATACCCGCCAACCATTTCGTACAGATCAGCTGAGATCAGCAAACCCTGATCGCCATAGGGAAGCCCCAGCGAATTGGCCCGCCAGTTGGCCCATTTTTCAACGCGCCGCGCTTGTGGGTCCGGATCATCCAAGGCCAGTTGAAAATGTGCCGCGCGCCAGACGTTATCAGGCTCAAGCATGAAGGCCGTGACGGGTTTCCCCCAATCTCTGGGAAGGCGCGTATCGGCGTGTAAAAACAGGAACCAGCTTGCCCCCAGTTCTTTTGCGAACGCTGCGCCGCTTGCAAGTTGCCGCCCGCGCCCCGCTGCGCTTTGGGTCACGCGCGCGCCCAAATCTTGCGCGATGTCGCGGGTTTGGTCCGTTGAGCCGCCGTCGGCGACCACAATGGAAAACGCCGGTGCGGCGTCAGCGTATTTCACGCTTACCAGTGTTTCAGCCAACGTGGACTGGGCGTTCAAGGTCGGGAGTATGATGCCTAACATGGCCTAAATCCTAGCACGGCCAGCGATTTTACGAATGTGGATTTGTGGGTTCCCGCTACTACCTACAGGGGTGCTGATTGCGATATTTTAGTGACACCAGAAAATTTGTGGGGGATTCACAATGGGTAGCGCACTTCGTTTGTTATTATTGACTATGAGTACGGTAATTTTTGTCGGCATTTGGCTCAGCGGCTATGATCAGGTTCACTGGTTATTATATGCACCGGCTTCATTTATGCTGTTTGCCGCGATCACCGGCATTTGTCCGGGTTTGATTATCTGGAGCAAGCTGGGCTTTTCTTAAAAAGAAGCAATCAAAAACCGCTGTGTGATAGACTTGCCTTGGTATCAGGGTGAGGTTTGCACATGCCGGATTTTTCCATCGAAGACCGCCATAAAGACGCCAACGCCATCATCTGCGGTGTCGATGAAGCGGGGCGCGGTCCGTGGGCCGGGCCGGTGGTGGCCGGTGCGGTGGTGCTGGACAGTGCGAACCTGTATGATGTGCTCATTTAATCCTTAGATGATTCCAAAAAGCTGAAACCGCACACGCGCGAACAACTGTTCAGCGCATTGCAAAGTTGTGCCGCCATTGGTGTCGGCATATCAGACGTGGGCGAGATCGACCGCTTGAACATTTTACAAGCCACCATGATGGCCATGACACGTGCCGTGGCGGATTTGGGAATTTCACCACAATTGGCGCTGGTGGACGGCAACCGCGCGCCCGATCTGGCGTGCCCGGTTCAGTGCGTGATCAAGGGCGATGGGCTTTCGCTTTCCATTGCGGCGGCCTCGATCATTGCGAAAGTCACACGTGACCGCATCATGGGTGAACTGGCAG